>JAYUMN010000111.1:0-3070 GCA_043762595.1 Frankiales bacterium | reverse complement strand
CACCTCGTGGAGGAGACCGCCCGCCACGCCGGCCACGCTGACTTCCTCCGCGAAGCGATCGACGGCACGGTAGGTGAATAGCCGAATCGGGGACCGGGAGTCGCAGATGGACGATGGGCTGTCGGGGCATGTGGCGGCGGGTGTCGCCGCACCGCGCTCAACTGAGGCACGATTCATCCGTGCCCGAAGCAGGCCTGCCTGCCTACGCTGGAGGTGGCGGCGTTGAGGACAGGCTGCCGGGCGGGGACGTGACCGATGGGCTGGTGCGCGTCGGGCAGACGGTGCGGCGACCGGCGCAGCCGCAGAGCGCGGCCGTGGCCGACTACCTCGAGCATCTGCGGGCTGTCGGCTTCGATGGCGCACCTCGTTCTTTGGGCCGGGACCGTTCGGTTCGCGACGTCCGTGACTACCTGGTGGGCTGGGTTCCTGGCGACCCGCCCGAGCCGTGGGGCCGCCGACGAGAACCTGCTGGCTAGCGTCGGGGTGCTCCTACGACGTCGGCACGACGCATCGGCCGGCTATGCGGCTGACCGGGGGTTCGCCGCACCGCCCGGCGCGAGCTGGTTCCGTCGTCCCCTGTCGTCAGATGTGGCTGTCGACCAGGTGCCGGCGAGCCGGCGCCTGAGCTGGTGTGCCACAACGACGTCACCCCGCAGAACGTCGTCGTACGTGACGGCCGTGCGGTAGGGCTGATCGATTTCGACCTGGCTGGCCCGACGACTCGCTTGATCGACGTCTACACCACAGCGCTGCACTATCCACCGCTGCGCGAACCAGCCGACATCTGGCCGACCTGGACAGGGCTCGACCAGCCCGGTCGCCTCCGGGTGCTGGCCGACGCCTATGGACTCATCGACAGCCAGCGGTTGTCCCTGATCGACCTGGGTGTGCTCCGCGCCGACCGGAGCTGGTTGCTGATGAACGGTGCTGCTGAGCACCTCGGTGGCGGCTAGGCCCGGATGTGGCACGACGGCGTCGGCGAACTCATCCGCCGCCGGCAGGCCTGGCTGACTACCAACCGCGGCAGCTTCTTGGCCGCGCTGAGCTCACACAGCGTTCGTCACGGTGCACCCATTGGCGGGGTCGTACGGCGCACCCCACCGCGGGCGGTCAGGTCAAACGCGCCCCGGTGCCACCTGCAGGAGTGCCGTTCTGCGAGGTTCCTCGCGGTTCCAGCATCAGTATTCGCGTGCCCGCATCGGCTCGTGGGCGGTGCCGCACTCCTCGGGGAACTGTGTACACGTCCATCGGGTCAAGCGTGACCGTCATGTCGGGCAGGTCAAGGTGCAGGCGCCCGGCCAGGACGAGGAAGAACTCATCGGTGTCGTCGTGAACATGATCGGCGAAGTCACCGGCGACGTTGGCGACCTTGACGTCGTAGTCGTTGACTTCGCCGACGACGTGCGGCGACCACAGCTGCTCGATCTGGTCGAGCGCCTCGTGCACGTTTCGTTTGGTAGCCACAAGCCAGTGTGCGGCAACAACCCGAGCTGAATGCCCCGGCTGGGTATCGCCTGCCGGACGGTCGTTCAGCGGTCAGCAGTGGTGATCACCTGCGCCGCTGACCGTTCGGCTTGCGGACACCTTGACACGTTCGCTTATGCCGAGACGCGGACGTCGTGGTCGCCCCTGTCACCAGCCCTTCCGAGGGGCGAAGCACGCAGGTGCCACACCTGTCCTGCGACGACCATGGAACCGGTCCCGGAGACGTGCGAGGGAAGGCAGGCTCGTCCCATCCACGCGACAGGTCCCACAGCGCCGCGCATGTGCTGGACGACCCCTAGTGGTGGCTGGCGCGGTGCCGGGCCAGCACGTCGAGCCCGAAGTCGGTCTCCGGATCGCGCCAGACCGAGTGCGCGTGGTTCGCGCCGCGCTGGGTGTTGTCCCACTCGAGGAGCAGGTGCGGCCCTTGCACCCGGTAGTAGTGCGGCGCCCCGGGTTCGAGGGGACCGGCCCACGCCACGTGCACCGTGTCGAGCTCTGCGTCGTCGTCGTACCGCGCCCGCGACGAGACCTCCGGCGGGACGCGGTCCAGATAGGTGCTGAGCAGCGCCCGCAGCAGCTCCCGCTGCTCACCGTCAAGCTCCGCGGCCGCAACGCCCTTCGGCATGTGCGTGTACGCGACGGCAGCATGGTCGTTGTTGCTGTAGCCGGCCGCGTCGTCGATCGCGTCACTCAACGTCTGGAGCTTGGCCTGCTCAACAGGGTCCGGGAACCGCTCGTCGCGCCAGACGCCGGCCAGCGGGATGACGCGGTCCCCTTCCGCCACCCGGGTGCGGTTGGCGGTGACGATGTCTGAGGGGGCGTGCGGCAGGAGCACGGCGCGCTCGGCGAGCCCGGCCGGCAGCGATCGGACGAGGTCGCGCGCCAGGTCCTCGACGCGGGCCAGCGGGCGGTTCGGGACGCCACCGAGAAGCGGGGACGTGGCGGGGTCGGCGCCGAGAAAGCACGGCGTGGTGCTGACGAGCTCACCGTCGACGATCAGGTTGTTCAGCGAGACGTGGTGGCCACCGAACCGCCAGCCCCAGGGGCCGTACCCGCCTGGTTCCCCGAACACCCGCAGGTAGTAGAGGCCCGGGTCGCGTCCGCGCTCCCGGTCGAACAGGACGCGGAAGCCCTCGGTGTGGTCGAGTACGTTCTCCAGCCCCATGATCGTCGCAACCGTGACGTACGCCGGGGTCGACAGGCCGGTCGCGACCAGCCGCATCGCCGCCCGCTGCTGCGCCGGGCGCTGCTCGTGGAACGTCAGCCCGCCGTGGTCGGTCGGTGTGTAGAACCACCGGCGCCGCTCCGCGTCGGGCGCGTCCTCGACCGGGACGTCGCCCGTGGCGCTCCGGCCCTGAGCGGGGTCCAGGGCGTCGAGCCAGATGGCCGCTGCCTCGGCCATGAGGGACGCCACCGCCCGGCGAGGTCGAGTCCCGGTGTCGCTTTCCATGCCGGGAATCTAGCGCCGACACGGTCGCCGCCATGCTCGTCCCGTAGCGTCCGGCGGGCCTTCGTCGGCCACCCGGCCGGCGATCCGCCCGCCCCCAGGAGGCAGCGTGCCCACACCGACCGACGACCGCCGCGA
>JAYUMN010000110.1:0-2903 GCA_043762595.1 Frankiales bacterium | reverse complement strand
AGCAACCTCGGTCCGGAGAGCGTCGTCGACGTCCTACCGGACCCGGCCGTGAAGGACAACGCAGGCACCCAGCGGCTGCTGACCCTGGTCTGCTCGCGCAGCAAGATTGCTGGCACGCTCGAGGGGGTCGACGGCATGCGTCCCTACTGCACCCCCAGCGGCGTCGGTGCGGTCCTGGCCGTCTTCTACGCCGGGCCCGGCTACGCCGGTGCCGTCACCCGCGCGGTCAGTGTGAACGAGGCGTGCCCGGGCAAGCCCTTCGTCGCGTCCTACAAGGGCGTGGCTGTGGAGTGCGGGACCGTTGGGGACGACTACTCTCGGGGGCAGGTCGTTCCGATCCGGGGCTCCTTCGCCGGTACGCCAGCTGTCCCGGGCGACGCGGTGACCGCAAGCGCATCGGGTCTGGACCCGCAGATCAGCCCGGCCTACGCCGCCTTGCAGATACCCCGGATCGCCCGGGTCCGCGGCCTGTCCGAGGCTGACGTTCGCAGCCTGGTCAGGGCCCACACCACCGGTCGCGGCCTGGGCTTCCTGGGCGAGCCGGGGGTGAACGTGCTCGAGGTCAACCTCGCTCTGGACGGCCAGCAGCCGCACGCCACGCCGTAAGGCAGGATCGCCGTACGACCGAGGGAGGTATTCGATCGTGGTTCGCGGCGTCCTACGTGTCTACCTGGGGGCCGCTCCCGGCGTGGGCAAGACGTTCAAGATGCTCGACGAGGGACATCGTCGTGCCAGCCGGGGCACCGACGTCGCGGTGGCTTTCGTCGAGACCCACGGTCGGCGCTTCACCGCCGCCAAGACCGAGGGCTTCGAGACCGTGCCCCGGCGGCTCATAGAGCACCGGGGCGCCACGTTCGAAGAGCTGGACCTCGACGCGGTCCTGCGGCGAGCGCCTCAGGTGGCACTGGTGGACGAGCTCGCCCACAGCAATATCCCCGGGTCGCGACACGCGAAGCGGTGGCAGGACGTCGAGGCGATGCTGGAGGCCGGCATCGACGTCATCAGCACCGTCAACGTGCAGCATCTCGAGAGCCTCAACGACGTCGTTGCGCAGATCACCGGGGTCCCGCAGCGCGAGACGGTGCCCGACGCCGTCGTCCGAGCCGCCGAGCAGGTGGAGCTCGTCGACATGGCGCCCGAGGCGCTCCGACGCCGGATGGCGCACGGCAATGTCTATGCGCCCGAGAAGGTCGACGCGGCGCTGGGGAACTACTTCCGGGTCGGTAACCTGACCGCTCTGCGCGAGCTTGCGCTGCTGTGGCTGGCGGACAGCGTTGACGAGGGGCTGCAG
The DNA here is from genome assembly GCA_043762595.1 of Frankiales bacterium. Classification (GTDB taxonomy): domain Bacteria; phylum Actinomycetota; class Actinomycetes; order Mycobacteriales; family SCTD01; genus JAYSQK01. Next base: position 1,612 of record JAYUMN010000110.1, on the reverse strand, counting down.
AAGTACCGCGAGGCTCACGGCATCGCCACGGCGTGGGAGACCCGCGAACGCGTGGTCGTCGGCCTCACCGGCGGGCCCGAGGGCGACACCCTCATCCGGCGGGCCGCGCGCATTGCGGCGCGGGCCACCGGCGGGGAGCTGATCGGCGTCCACATCGCCCGCAGCGACGGGCTCTCAGGCGCCAGCCCGGCTGCGCTGACCACACAGCGGCTGCTGCTTGAGTCCCTGGGCGGCTCCTATCACTCCCTCGTGGGGGACGACGTCACGACCGCGCTGCTCGACTTCGCCCGAGCCAGCAACGCCACCCAGATCGTCATCGGCGCGAGCCGGCGCCGTCCGCTCAGCGCGGCCCTTGGCGTCGGGGTCGGCGTCAGCACCGTCCGCCGAGCCGGCAAGATCGACGTACACGTCGTCGGCCACGACTACGTCGGCCGCGGCCGAGCTCTGCCAAAGCTCACCCGAGGGCTCACCATCCGACGTCGCCTCCACGGACTACTGACGGCGGCCCTGCTGCTCGCGGCCCTCACCGTCCTGGGAACGGCGTTGCGCGGGGACCTGACCTTGGGCACCGACCTGCTGCTGTACCTGCTGGCAGTGATCGTCGTCAGCCTCGTCGGCGGCTTCTGGCCCGCGCTGCTGTCGGCCGTCGTCGCGAGCCTCCTGCTCAATTTTTACTTCGTCCCCCCCATCCACACGTTCACCATCAACGAGCCGCAGAACGTCCTATCGCTAGCGGTCTTCGTACTCATCGCCACGATGGTGAGCCAGGTCGTGGACCTGGCGGCAGACCGGACCAGCCAAGCGGCCCGGTCCAGCGCCGAAGCCGAGACGCTCTCCACCCTGGCGGGCAGTCTGCTGCGCGGGGAGTCGGCGCTGCCGGCCCTGCTCGACCGGGTACGCGAGACCTTCTCGGTCACGAGCGTCTCCTTGCTGCGCCGCGAGGGGAACGCCCCGTCCAGCCGGGGCGATGGCGCCAGGGGCATCTGGACGGTCGTGGCGTGCACCGGGCCAGACCCCTGCAGCAAGCCGCAGGAGGCCGACACCGAGGTCCCCCTCGGCGACGAGCTCTCGCTGGCGCTGCGCGGGAGGGTGCTGCCCGCAGAAGATCAGCGCGTACTGGGTGCCTTCGCCTCCCAGGTGGCGGTCGCCTACCGTGAGCGACAGCTCGTGGAAGCAGCGGAGGCAGCCGTGCCACTGGCCGAGTCCGACCGCATGCGCACCGCTCTGCTCAACGCTGTCAGCCACGACCTCCGAACGCCGCTGGCCACCGCGAAGGCCGCCCTGTCGGGGTTGTCGGACAAGAACATCACCTGGTCACCCGAGGACGAGCGGGAGCTGCTCACCACCGCCGGCTCGGCGCTGGACCGGCTCACCGACCTGGTCACCAACCTGCTTGACCTTTCCCGCCTGCAGGCCGGTGTCCTGTCGGTGTTCCCTCGACCCGTCGGCCTCGACGATGTCGTCAGCTCGGCGTTGGCGCACGTCGCGGGCGACCACGCGATCGACCTGGACGTGCCGGCCTCGTTGCCGGAGGTGCTGGCCGATCCAGGCCTGCTGGAGCGGGTCGTAGCCAACCTGGTCCAGAACGCGGTGCGGCACTCGCCGCCGACGA
>JAYUMN010000109.1:0-1914 GCA_043762595.1 Frankiales bacterium | reverse complement strand
CGCCGCGTCCAGGATCTCCGCCCGGTTGGTCGCCGCCATCACCACCACGTTGGCGTCCGGTTCGAATCCGTCCATCTCCGACAGCAACTGGTTCAGGGTTTGCTCCCGTTCGTCGTTCGAACCGAACCCGCCCGGGCCGCGCCGACCACCGATCGCATCGATCTCGTCGATAAAGATGATCGACGGTGCCAGTTTGCGGGCTTCGGTGAACAGATCCCGGACCCGCGACGCGCCGACACCGACGAACATCTCCACGAAACTCGATCCGCTCAGTGCGAAGAACGGCACCCCTGCCTCGCCCGCGACGGCCCGGGCAAGCAGCGTCTTACCGGTTCCTGGTGGTCCGACCATCAGCACGCCCTTCGGGCCAACCGCGCCGGCCCGGGCGTACCGGCCCGGCTGCTTGAGGAAGTCCACGACCTCCATCACCTCAGCCTTGGAGCCCTGATACCCCGCGATGTCAGCGAACCGGGCGCCGGGCCGCTCCTGGTCATAGACCTTGGCCTTGGACTTGCCGACCCCGAGCATGCCGCCAAGCCCTCCACCGAGCTGCTTACTGCTACGACGACCCATCCAGACGAACACCCCGACCAGGAACAGGATCGGCAGCAACGACACGACGACCCCCAGCACCGAGGTGCCGCTGTCGATCGTGCCTTTGACCTGCACCCGATGCTCGAGCAGCAACGCTGACAACGAGGTGTCGTTCAGCGCGGTCGGGAGCTGCGAGGTGTAAGCGGCGCCGTTGCTGAGCTTGCCGCTCACCACCCCGGTAGAGGTGATCGAGGCCGTCGACACCGCGTTGTTCGTGACCTGACCGACGAAGTCCGTGTAACTGAAGCTGCGAGCCGAACTCGCCTGGCCACCCTGGCGGGACAGCACCAAAGCGGTCAGGACGATCCCGACCGGCAGCAGCCAGGCCCGCCACCGTGGGGCCGGAGCAGGCGGCGGAACCGGCGGTCGGCCCGCCAGCGGCGGCGACCGCACCGGGTCGCCGCGATGCCAGGTACTCACGAGTCATGCCCGGGGGAGCTGGGCCGGCCGTGACATCGAGCATCCGGGTATCCACAGGTCATCGTTCGAGCATGGCCGTCGGCAACCCAGTCGGGAAGGGCACAAGGTCCCGACCGAACGGGTCGGGCAGGTGATGCTCGGGTGCTGCAGTCGCCGTCAAACCGCTTCGTCGTGATGGATAACGGCGTCGGCATCGGGAAAATACAGCCCATTATGGCCGGTGTCGGACCAACGAACGACGTACGGCGGGGTCCCGTCGGTCCCGTGCACCTCCAGGATTTCGCCATCCCGGTTCGGCTCGCCGACGTGACTGGCGCGGATCACGATCCGATCGCCCACAGTGGCATGCATGGGGACCTCCCTTGTCAGCACGACCCTGCCACGGGCGGCTCGCTCGAACCAGAGGCGAAGGTCCCGGTTGCCCGGACGAGCCGAGACTCGTTTCGTGACCGAGGAAAGGGGCTGCTTCAGATGACCGCGGGTCGTGCCGACACCCCTGCCAGCCCCCCGTTTCCTGGGCCGGGCCGGCAGAAGGGGTGCTCGACACATGCGTGTGCGGTGCAGGCTCGCGGCTTCGTTGGTTGTCTCGAGCATCATGTCGGCGTCGTTGTTGACGGCGACCGCCTCAGCTGCGCCGGTGGCGGCACCATCGGGTCCCGACGTCTCCAGTTGGCAGCACCCCGGAGGTGCCGCGATCAATTGGGTCAAGGTCAAGGCCGCGGGGAACACCTTCGCCATCGTCAAGGCAACAGAGGGCTCGGGCTACACCAATCCGTATTACGTCGCAGACATCGCGGGGGCGGGCGCGGCGGGGCTCGTCGTCGGGTCGTACGCCTACGTGCGGCCGGCGTTGCCCATCTCAACCGCAACGCTGCAGGCGCGCCGCTTTGCCGAAACCGT
>JAYUMN010000108.1:0-2363 GCA_043762595.1 Frankiales bacterium | reverse complement strand
CCCGGTTCGCCGAGCTGGTAGGACTCGCCGGCCTTGGTCCGGTGCAGGCCGGCGCGGTCCTCCGGCGTGTAGACGCCCACTGTGGAGAGGCCGAGCTCGTGCGCCGCGCGGATGACGCGCACGGCGATCTCACTGCGGTTGGCGACCAGGACCTTGCGCACGGTGACTCCCGCTGTTGGGTGGCGAGCTGAGGTTGACACCGGGTGGCGCCGCTAGGCTCCCGACGACCGTACGACGGGCAGCTGGTGGAGGTGGCAGGTGGCGGGCCGGACCACCGAGGCAGCGCCGTCCGACCGGATCTGGACGGTGCCCAACGCCCTGTCGACGGCCCGGCTGCTCGGCGTACCGTTATTTCTGTACTGGGTGCTCGGCACGCACCAGGACGGCCGGGCGATCCTGCTGCTGATGGCCGCCGGGGCCAGCGACTACTTCGACGGCAAGATTGCCCGGCGGTATGGCCAGTTCTCCCGGCTGGGGCAGCTGCTCGACCCGGCGGCCGACCGGCTTTACATCCTCGCCACCCTGCTCGCGCTGGTCGCCCGCGATGGCTTGCCGCTGTGGTGGGCGCTGGTCCTCATCGGGCGGGACGTCGCCTTGGCCGGGTTGCTCCCGGTACTGCGCCGGCACGGCTACGGCCCGCTGCCGGTCCATTTCCTCGGCAAAGCGGCGACCTTCAACCTGCTGTACGCCTTCCCGATGCTGCTGGCTGCCTTGCCGGATCGCAATGACATGTTGTCCACCGTCTTTCGTCCAATTGGTTGGGCATTTACCACGTGGGGTAGTGCGCTCTATCTTTGTGCCGGCATCTTGTACGCCGTGCAGGTGCGGCAACTCGTGCGTGGCCCGCGGGCCGCATGAAGGCGGTCGTCATGGCCGGCGGCGAGGGGACTCGCCTTCGGCCCATGACGGCCAACCAGCCCAAGCCGCTCCTGCCGGTCGTCAACAAGCCGATCATGGAGCACGTGTTGCGGCTGCTCAAGCGGCACGGATTCGACGAGACGGTCGTGACCGTTCAATTCCTTGCCTCGCTGATCCGCACCTATTTCGGTGACGGTGACGAGCTTGGGATGCATCTGTCATACGCCACCGAAGAACTCCCACTCGGCACTGCGGGCTCGGTCAAGAATGCCGAGGACGAGCTCACCGACGATGCGTTCCTGGTGATTTCCGGAGATGCGCTCACCGACATCGACTTGGCTGCAGTCGTCCGGGCGCACCGGGCGAAGGGGGCCCTGGTCACCGTCTGCTTGACCAGGGTGCCGGACCCGCTCGAGTTCGGCATCGTCATCACCGATCCGGACGACCGGATCGAGCGGTTCCTGGAAAAACCCACCTGGGGCCAGGTCTTCTCCGACACCGTCAACACCGGAATCTACGTGATGGAGCCCGAGGTGTTCGGGCACGTCGCGCCGGGCAAGGTGGTGGATTGGGCCGGGGATGTCTTCCCGGCACTGATCGCGGCCGGCGCGCCGGTCTTCGGCTACATCGCCGACGGCTACTGGGAAGACGTGGGCTCGCAAGAGAGCTACCTGCGGGTCCAGGCTGACGTGCTCAACCGTCGGGTCCAGGTCGAGATCGACGGTTTCGAGGTGTCACCGGGGGTGTGGCTCGGAGAGGGGGCGGACGTCGACCCCGATGCCATCTTGCAGGGCCCGCTGTGTATCGGTGCCTACGCCAAGGTCGAGGCAGGGGCGCAACTACGCGAGTTCACCGTGTTGGGTGACAATGTCGTGGTCCAGGCAGGGGCCTTCCTGCACCGGGCCGTCGTGCACGACAACGTCTTCATCGGCGCGCAGGCCAGCCTGCGTGGTTGTGTGATCGGCAAGAACAGCGATGTGATGCGCGCCGCCAAGATTGAGGAAGGCGCGGTCGTGGGCGACGAGTGTGTCGTCGAGCAGGAGGCGTACCTCTCGAGCGGCGTCAAGGTGTACCCATTCAAAACGATCGAGGCCGGCGCCGTCGTCAACACCAGCGTGATCTGGGAGTCGCGCGGGACATCGGCCCTGTTCGGCCCGCGCGGCGTCTCGGGCCTTGTCAACGTCGAGATCACCCCCGAATACGTTGTTCGACTCGCCTCGGCGTACGCCACCACGATGCCCAAGGGCAGCGTCGTCACGACAAGCCGTGATGCCTCGCGGGCGACGAGGGCGTTCAAGCGGGCGGTCATCGCCGCGCTGACCAGCAGTGCGATCGAGGTGCGCGACCTGGAGGTCGTCCCGCTTCCGGTGACCAGGTTTGCGACGGCCCGCAGCTCGTCCTCGGGCGGTGTGGTGTTGCGCACGACAGCCGGTGAGCCGCAGTCGATCGACATCATCTTCCTCGACGAGACCGGCGCCGATCTGCCCAAGGCGGCTCAGCGCCGG
>JAYUMN010000107.1:0-2262 GCA_043762595.1 Frankiales bacterium | reverse complement strand
GTCGTGCTGACCTATCTACTGACCCGGCTCGTCGTCCGACCGCCGTCGGAGTTGCTCGCGCTCGTCATGCTGCTGTGCTGCCTCGACCTGGTTCAGGCCGAGCACCGACCACGGCACCTCGGCTGGTGGGGAGCGCTCGGTGCCCTCGTTGCCGGGGTCGAGTTGCTGACCAAGTTCAACGACGGGATCTACAGCGTGGCGCTGCTCACAGTGACGGTCGCGGCGCTCGCCGACCGTCGCCGGGTGCTGTGGGCGGTGGCGGCTGCGCTCGCCCCGCTGCTCACCGCCGCCGTCGCGTGGGCCGCGATCGGACAGCAGCTGGCCGACCTGCCGGCCTGGGTCGCTGGCAGCCTGCAGTTCGCTCGCGGCTACGGCGTGATGGCCACCGAGGAGGCGGGTCGGGGCAGCGAATACCTCCAAGTCCTGCTGTACGCCGCGGCGGTGGTCGCGCTGCTGGCCTGGGCGGGGCGCAGCCGCCGCAAACCCGCGACCGCGCTGCTGCTGCTCGGTGCGGCGTACGTGGAGTTCGAGCACGGCTTCATCCGGCACAACCGTCATGTGCTCGGCTTGTTCCTGGTCCTGGCGGTGCTGCCGTTCGCACTGCGCGTGTCGGCCAGGGGCCGCGTCGGGCAGTACGCCCTGGCTGGCTTCGGCTTCGTCGGGCTCGTGATCGCCACGCAGTCCGCCCTGCCGGTCTATCTGCGGGACTCGCTGACGGCCGTGCCGCGGGCGGCTGGGCAGCTGGCCGATCTCGCCGTCCCGAGCCGCGCGGCGCGGCTGCAGCAGCACGCCCAGCGGGCATTGCGTGTGGCCTACGCCCTGGACGCCGGGACGCGCGCCGCCATCGGCCGGCACACCGTGCAGATCGACCCGTACGACACCGCGGTCGCCTGGGCCTACGGACTCAGCTGGGACCCCGTGCCGGTCTTCCAGCTCTACGCCGCCTACACCCCGGCGCTGGACCGGGCGGACGCCGACGCCTTGACGTCGACCGGTGCCCCGGAGCGCATCCTGCGGGCCCGGCACGGCAGCATCGACCACCGGTTCCCGGCTTTCGAGGCGCCGCGCTACGTCCTGGCGGAGCTCTGCAACTACCGGCAGCAGCGCCTCACGCCCGGCTGGCAGCTACTGCGGCACACCGACCCGCGCTGTGGGCCCGTCCGGGTGACGGCCACGATGCACGTCCAGCCCGGCCAGACCGTCCGCGTCCCGAAGCCGAGCCGCCCCGACGTGATCGTCGTGGCCTCCCTGCACCTGCCACAGCGCCTACGAGACAGGCTGATCGGCACCGTTTTCCGGCCACCGCGGGCGAGCATGATCGAGCTGGACGGGACGTCCTGGCGCCTCGTCCCGGCCAACGCGCAGGGCCCGCTGATCATGCGTTCACCGTCGTACGCCGCAGCGGGTCCGGGCGCCGGCGGGCGGGTTGAGATCGATGCGTTCCGGCTGCCGCAGCTGTCCGGCGCCGCCACGGTGGACTTCGCCGAGGTCACCCTGGCCCGGTGACTCAGGCCAGCGGCTGTACCGGTCAGCAGGAGCACGAGGGGTCGTCGGTCGCAGGTGGTGCTCCGGCGGGAGTGTTCGCGTCGAATCGATCGTCTTGGCTGATGACGACTGGGCCAGGCCTGCTTGGAGAACCGCATCCAGCGGCAGCGGTCAGGTCTCGCCACGCCTCAACCGTCGGCTGTCTCAGGGCGACGATGAGGGCCTGGTCGTGGCAGGCCTGCGTGCTGGCCGCGACGCCCGCTGACTGGCGGTGAGCTGTTCCGGCAGAGCCGGCAGCAGCGCTCCAACAAGGCTCTCACCGAGGAAATCACCCGGCTCGCCGGTATGGGGGGCGCGGCAAGGCCCTCGATCGTCGTCCGCGTCATCTTCGTCAGCCGGTTGGGGCGGTTACCTGACACCCGTGTGCGCGAGACGGTCGCGGCCGTTGCCGTGGCTGTCGACTGTGCCGACTGGTTCAGCCACTCGACAGGTGGCTGATCGCGCTAGAGCGTGCCGTCCTCGACCGCCCGCTCGATCCACGGGATCACCTCGTCCAGCATCTGCTCGAGGGTCGTCGTGGCCTCGAAGCCGAGGACCCGCTTGGCCTTGTCGACCGACGGGACCCGCCGCTGTACGTCGTACTCGAAGGCGGTGTCGTGCTCGAGGCGCAGCGGGACGTCCGGTCCCTTGATTTTGCGCCAGAGCACCTCGGCCAGCTGGCTGACGCTGGTGGATTCAGCGGTCGAGAGGTTGAAGTCGTCGTTGCGCGCCTCGGGG
>JAYUMN010000106.1:0-2964 GCA_043762595.1 Frankiales bacterium | reverse complement strand
GGCCGAGGTGTTGGGGTTGAACGCGGTCAGCAGGAACGGCCCGTTGACGTCCTGCCACAGCGGATTGGTGGCATAGGTCGACAGCTTGCCCGCCTCCTTAGCGAGGAAGTCGTAGATCTTGCCCGCGTTGGCCGGGACGCTCGCGTCCAGCGCTGGACCTCCGACGGCCGCGCGGTTCCACGTCGAGGAGGGCAGCGGCGTGATGAGCGTCAGCTGGTTGAGGTAAAAGAATTTTGGGTTGAACGGCTTGGTCAGCGTCAGGGTAAGTGTGGTGTCGTTGGTCGCCACCGCCTTTGCGACGCTGTCCGGGAAGTAGCCGGGGGTGTAGTTGCCGAAGTTCGAAGCGTTCTTCTTGACCGCCGCCTTCAGCAGGTCGATGAAGAACACCGCGTCCGCGGCGGTCACCTTCTTGCCATCCGCCCAGGTGTGCTTGCCCTTGAACTTGACCACCACGGTCTTGTTGCCGTCGGCGAACGTCGGCTCGTCGGCCAGGCTCTCCACGGTGTCAATCTTGGGCTCGGTGCCAACCGGGCCGTTGTATAGCGGGCGGAACAGCTGGTTTTGGAACTGGTAGGCGTTGTAGACCGAGCCGTTGGCGCCGGGCGTGATCGGGAAGATGTAATTCGGACCTGCGCCGGGGGACTCCGCGACCCGGACCACGCCGCCCTCCATAGGCGTCCCCTTGGCCGCGGGCAGGGTGCCGAAGCTGGCCCCGTCGGCGCCCAGCGCGGTGCTCGCCCGTCCCACCTTGGCGGTGCTGGCGCCGGTGCACGCCGACAGGGCGGCGGCCAGGGCGACGACCGCTGCGGCGGCCTTGAGGTGGAGGGGCGCTTCTCTCACAGGGGGACTCCAACTACTCGGCGGGACATCACACGAAGTTGTATACGACGTTGCTGCGGGAGCTTGTCGGGGGACCGCGTCCGCTGTCAACGACCGCGGCGGGGCTAGCCGAACCATGTCCGACTGTTTACCAAAGTGAAACGGGGTTCGCGACCGCGAGCACATCCTCCGGCGGCAGGCCCCTGACCTCCGCGAAGGTTGGCCGCAGCCGGCGGGAACCCCGTCTGCAGGTCCAGGCCCACCGCGCTCATGTGCCGAGCCATCGCTTACCGGCAGGTCAAGCCCCCGCAGTTTTGCCACCGCCTCCCGGGCGGCGGCAGCGATCGAGCGGCAGCAGCCAGGCTCCGACCGCCGCTGCAGCCGGCAGCGACCTGGTGCCGGGTAGGAGGTCCAGTCCGAGATCGGCGAGCTGCGCGAGTGTTGCCCGGCCGGCATCAGCCGCTGACCGGCGATCACCAGGGCCTGCTCCGTTGCCGGGTCCCACCGCAGGATGACCCCGCCGCCCGGACCGTTCGGGTGCCCTCGATGACCTACCGGACCAAGCCCGCCCCCCCGCTCCAGGACCGACATGGCGACCATCGACCGCCAGCCAGTGGGTGCTGGCAACCATGCCCAGTTCGCCGAGTAGCTCCGGTCGGGCCAAGCAGACGCCGCGCTCATATCCCCCGCGGGGACAGGTTGCGAAAGGACGAGCGGGCACTGACCACGTGCCGGTACGCCGCCGCCTGCGCCGCAGCCTGATCCCCTGCTGTGATCGCCGCGAGCAGCTCCTGGTGCTCCGCCCACGAGTGGGGGGCACGGGCAGCCGCGCTGTGTCGGAACAGCCACTGCGCGCGCTTGATCATGGGTTCGGCGAGGCCGCTGAGGTAGCTGTTGCCGCTGAGCTCCATGACGGTGCAGTGAAACGCGGTGTTCAGGTCCGACAAGCGGTCCAGCTCCCCGCTCACGGCGGCTGACCGCGACTGGGTCAGAAGCGCCCGCAGGGCGGCCGCTCCGTCACTGGTCACCCCGGCGGCGGCCAGTCGGGCGCCGACCGGCTCCAGTGCCAGGCGCACCTCGTACAGGTCCTCCGCGTCCACTGCCGAGAGCCGAGCGACGCAGGCACCTTTGTGGGCCTGCACCTCGACGAAACCCTCGGCGGCCAGCACGGTCAGCGCCTCGCGGATGGGGTTCCGCGAGACGCCCAGGCGCTCGGCGAGGCGGTCTTCGACCAGCCGGCAACCTGGGTGCAGCTCCCCGCACAGGATCAGGCGGCGCAGCTCGACGGCCACGACGTCGCGCAGGGGCAGCTGCCCGGCTGACTGCAGGGGCACGGTCGCTCCGGTCATGCGGCGCCGGCCGAGACTGCAGGGCGACCCTCCCGCGCCGACACCTCAACTGTGAGCCGCAGCGCTTCGGTGATCGAGGCCAGCGACAGGCTGGGCGGCGCGTCTGACCGGCCAAGGACCTGCTCGTGGACGTACGGGACGTGGATGAACCCGCCACGCAGCTGCGGCTGGCGCGTCGCAATGAGGTGCATGAGGGCGTAAAAAACATGGTTACAGACGTACGTGCCGGCGGTCGAACTCTTGGCGGCGGGGATCCCGGCCGCGAGCAGTGCCTCGACCACGGCGCCGACCGGCAGGGTCGAGGCATAGGCGACCGGACCGCCCACAACGGCGGGCTCCTCGACCGGCTGGTAGCCGGCGTTGTCCGGGATGGCGGCGTCGTCAAGGTTGACCGCGAACCGCTCGACGGTCACGGCCGCGCGACCGCTCGCCTCACCGGTGCAGATGACAAGATCGGGCTGCCACGCCTCGACGGTCTCCTGCAAGAGCTCGACGGCGCGTACGAACTCGACCGGGAGCACTGCCGTCATAAGCTCGACGCCCGGGGCCTGCGCGAGCTCGGCCAGCAGCCGGACAGCCTGCTGCGAAGGGTTGACCGACTCCCCTCCGAACGGCTCGAAGGCGGTCACCAGCACTCGAGTCATAGCAACTCCTCACCAGGGGAAAGGCTCGTCCGGACTGGCCCACGCCGGGCGCCGGCCGATCGGGGGCAAACTCTACGAGGACAACAGGCGCACGGGCGGTGCAATTCGATCATCCAGCAGAGGCCGCCGGCCGGCCTCGTCCAGCACACCAG
>JAYUMN010000105.1:0-3559 GCA_043762595.1 Frankiales bacterium | reverse complement strand
GCTGGCGGGGCGTTACGTGTCTTGAACCCGGTGGCGATCGCTAAGACGATCCTGCCGGTGCGGCAAACCCCGACAGACCATATCGCGTTCTATGACACCGTCGGCCCGCTCGCCGGCGTCGGTGTCATCGAGGCGCCGCTGGCTGCCGTCGTCATCGGCGGTCACCTCCTACATCGCAGCCGCAACCCGATAGCAGAATTGGTCGGCGCGGCCTTCGACGAAGCACGCTTAGGGACAGCTGCTGCACCCCGGCCTCACCCAGCCCAGATGCGGCCCGACGAGATGGAAAGCGCACCGACCCCGCTCTCTCCCCGCCCACGTCCACCCGGGATGACAGGTTCTGCGCCGGCTGACCGGAAGCGACAGCAAAGGCCGGCAGGACGGGCGCGCCGGTTCCCGGTGTGAGAAGTAGCGGTACCGGGTCGTGCGCCTGAGCCTGGCCGAGGCGCAGAGCGTCTCACGTTGCGACGAGCCGCTCATCTGCAACGCCCTTGCCGGCGGTGCTCGGGCCAGCGCCTCAGCCGCGCAGCAGGCGGACGGTGCAACTCACGGATCAGGCGGCCCAAAACCAGCCGCTCTTGAGCGGTCCCGTCCGGTCACCCGGCGGCCGACCACAAAACCGCGGTTGCTGATCGTGATCGGCTGTCCTACTTCCTGGGAAGTGGGACAGCCTCGGGAGAGGTGATGGCCCGATCAGGGCCGTTACTAGTCAGCCGCCAGAGCTCGCCGAGGCAGGCGCAACGGACGACCCTTGGGGGACTGCAGACAAGGAGGTCCGGTGCGCGTCCCTGTGCTCACCACCAGGAGCTGCCCACGCGGGGCTGGTGCTACGCGATGAGGCGGCCGCTCGACTTCCCACCGTGCCTAGTGATGCTCCGGCGATCACGCCCAGAATGGGCGCGGTGGCGGAGGTGGCGGTCCCTGGCTTGGTGGATATGTTAAAGACCACCGAGCGCCAGTCCGGTGCTGGCATGGCTAGCGGTCCATGTGACCCGGTCGCGCAGGGCCACCCGCACTCGTGGTGGTGAGTCGCCGTCCGGCGCGGATGCAAGAAGGGCGTCGAGGCGTCTCGCCCTCGGCGCCAGCACGCCTCCTCCGACCGCCAGCAGTAAGACCAGGGCCACGATAGAGCGGAGTACCCAGCCGTCGCGATACTGGTAGGCGGGGTGGTGCAGGTGGAGCAGCTAGACACCCAATCCGAAGAGTGCGCCGATCAGAATTGGGAAAAGCGGCTCGGGGCGGCGGGGTACCCGGCGTAGGGCCGCTACCTCGGCCGTGGTGGTGGATCGGCGGGCGGCCCACTCGGCGCTGTGTAGCGCTCTGGAGACACCTATGGCGATGACCACGACAGCGACGTGCAAGGAAAGCACGACGTTGACCAGGCGCATGTGAACCTAGGAGTTCAGAAGGGGACGGAGACGGCGAGGAGCCCGGGAGCGGACGCACGACCGGCGAGTGCCCGGCAGAACTCGACGGCGTTCAGTCGGAGATCCTCGCCACCCGTGCCTCGCGACCAGGTGCCTCCAGCCGGGCCCGTCAACGACAGGCTGTAGGGCGAGGTGTGGCGCGAGGCCCACTCTGAGACGACTTCGGCTACGAGGACACCGTCGTGGTCGGCTGACAGGTCCAGATCCTGACCGGTCGCGTCGGCGATGTCCGTGCGGTGCATCCAGGTGTCGCGGGTCAGGATGGTGTCGAACAAGTAGCCGAAGGTCCACCGCTCCGTGGCGGCATCCGGGTCGCTGCTCACTGGCTGCGAGCCCGGCATCGCAAAACCGCGCATCAGACCGGGGGCTCGGGTGCGCCAGCGCAGCATCCGCGGTGCGAAGGTCTGCAGCCGCTCGGTGATCTCATCGGGGGTCAGCTCCTGTCTGTCGGCGACTTGGCGGGCGGTGAGCGCATCGATGTAAACCTCACCCCGCTTTCCTGCGCGAGCCGCCGGCAGGTGCTGCGTTGCGTTACGGCGGAACGAGGAGAACATCTCCGCCATTGCCAGGACGTGGCTGCTGAGCGCACGAACATCCCAGGCAGGGCAGGCGGTGGGGCTGCGCCAGTCCGCCGCGTGGAGCCGGCTGAGCTGCGCCTGGAACCGGTCGAGCTCGGTGGCCGCAAGTGTCATGGAGCGCTGGTGATCGAGGGCCGGGCGACGCGGAGCTGCTGTATTGCCCTGGGGTGTCCGTAGTTCGGTCATGCGTTCCTCCTCGATCACGGGCGGTCCAGTCCGACGGCGTCGGCGTACATGTCAATGGCTCGAGGAAGCAAACGGGCCCAGCGATCACCGCCGGGGTCATTGGCCAGCTGCGCATCAGCCAGGCCCCCGACGATCGCGACGAACATGTCGCACTCTTCCTGCCCCGGCAGTCCAGCATCAGCCAGGTTCCCTGCCAGCAGGGCGAGCACCTCGATGGCCGGCGCATAGGACTCGTGGCTCGGCACGAAGTCCGACACGACGCGCTGGTTCATCAACTGGAATCGGGCAGGGTCAGCCACTGCGAAGTCAAAGAAGGTAAGCGCAATCACTTGCAGGCAAGAGCGCGGGTCCTTCGGGAGTGTCGGGGCGGCCGCGCGAATCTTCTCCAGGTACTCCGACCACGCTTGACCGAACATCGCGTCGATGACCGCGTTTTTGGAGGCGAAGTGCGTGTAAAGAGAAGGTGGCCGCATGCCCATCCGCTGAGCGATCTCACGCAGCGTCAACTCCGACAGAGACCGTTCCCGGGCGACCGCCCACGCGTGCTCAAGAATCTCGGCCTTGGTGGACTCACGTCGTTCGGCTGCCCTATCACGAGTAGGCGAAGCGACCATGCATCGGAGGATGGCCTATGAATGCGTCACCGTCAAGGGGCCAAGTCCTTACGGGTAAAGCCCCCCAGTGTGAGCAGCACGAGGTCGGCCCCGCGTGGGCGCTTCATTAGCCCCAGCCCGGTCATGACGTGCCAGCCTGGCGGGTGTCCCACGACGGCGGCGGGACGAGCAGCAGCGGGACGGCGCAGCCCAGCCCGGGTACCGACCCCCGCTACATGAGCGGAATGCGCAGGGGCGGCTGCCTTGCTCGCCGCCGGAGCAAAATCAAGAGTGGCCTGAAGAGGGCGTTGCTGAGCGGCGACCTGCGTCCCGCGGGCCCTGTCCTTACTGCACCAGGTGGGGGACGTGTGCGAAACGCAGGATGCGCTGGCGCGTCGCAGTTCCTTGGTTCTGAGACAGCATCTGTGAGACGCCCTCGTGGCTCGTGGCTCGTGGCCCGTCACCCGTGGGTGATTAATCAGGTCACTGACGTGCGGCTGTTCGGGTCCGTGGCGGGGCTCAGGACCTGCCGATGCTGGTGCAGGTCGCCAGGTAGGCGCCTTCTGGGGGAGTTGACATGAAGTTCTTTTCGTCGCATGGGGTCCGGGGCCTTTTCCACTAGTGTCGCGTGCTTGAAGTGGTTTTACGTTTGGCCTTGGCGAGGATGGTTTCGGCTTCTTTGGTCCAGACGAAGGGTTCGCAGCGTTCGTTCCAGCCGTCGATGAAGGTGCGGATAGCGGCTTTGAGATCGGGCACGGAGGTGAAGGTGCCGCGC
>JAYUMN010000104.1:0-8692 GCA_043762595.1 Frankiales bacterium | reverse complement strand
ACCACCCACGCCGGCTGCTGCTCGTGCACGCCCATCCCGACGACGAGACGATCGGCACCGGGGCGACGATGGCCCGGTACGCCGCCGAAGGGGTCCTCGTCACCCTGGTCACCTGCACCCTCGGCGAGGAGGGCGAGATCCTCGTCCCGGAGCTGGAGCACCTGGCGAGCGATCGGGACGACCGGCTCGGCCAGCACCGGATCGGCGAGCTGGCCGCAGCGTGCGAGGCGTTGCGGGTGACCGACCACCGCTTCCTCGGCGGGCCGGGTCGGTGGCGGGACAGCGGGATGATCGGGACGCCGCAGAACGACCGGCCCGATGTCTTCTGGCGGGCCGACTTCACCGAAGCCGTCAGGGATCTCGTCGGTACCGTGCGCGAGATCCGGCCGCAGGTCGTCGTGACCTATGACGAGCGGGGCGGCTACGGCCACCCGGACCACATCCAGGCGCACCGGGTGGCGACCGCTGCGTTCGAGGCCGCCGGCGACCCGACGTACGCGCCCGAGCTGGGGGAGACCTGGCGGCCGAGCAAGCTCTACCACTCGGCGTTCCCCAAAAGCGTCCTCCAGGCAGGTATCGACCAGCTCAAGGCCAGCGGGCAGACCAACTTCTTCGGGGCGGACTCGGCCGACGACCTGCCCTTCGGCATCCCTGACGACGCCGTCACGACCGAGATCGACGCCCGCGACCACCTCGACGCAAAGGTTGCGGCGATGCGCGCCCACAAGACACAGATCGCCGTCGACGGCCCGTTCTTCGCCCTCTCCGACAACGTCGGGCAGCGGGCCATGGGGGTTGAGTACTACGTGCTCGCGCACGGCGAGGCCGGTCCGGCCGAGGGCCCGCAGGGGCGTGAGCAGGACCTGTTCTCGGGTGTCAACTGAGCGCTCACGGCTCTCCAGGGCGCCCAGCCCGTGCGGCGTCGTGCGGCTGGGGCAGCTGATGCAGCGCCACCGTCATCGCCGCCCGTGGATGTTCCGGTCGTCGCGGCAGGCGCAAGCCCGGCCGAACCGGGTTGCACCTGTGCGTCACCTGAGCCGGCTGCGGCGTCTCCTGGTGACGGCGGCGCCGTGGTGTGCCTAGCCTGCGGCCGTGGAGACCCTCGCTCATTTCGTCTTGCGCCACCGCTTGTTCATCGGCCTGACCTGGCTGGTCCTGTTCGTCGCCGGTGCGGTGGCGGCCGGTCCGGTCGCCAGCCGGCTGAGCTTCGACTTCTCGCTACCCGGACAGCCGGGGTTCAAGGCTGAGCAGCAGTTGATCTCGACGTTCGGCGCAAGTACCGCAGACACGTTCGTGCCGGTGCTGACCGTGCCGGCCGGCAGCACCGTGCAGCAGCACGCCGCCGACATCGCCAAGGTGTTCGGCGCGGTCCGCAGCCAGCTGCCGCAGGCCCGCGTCGTGGACTTCGCCAGCACCGGGGACGCCCGCTTCGTCACCAGCGACGGCAGGAGCACCTTCGCGCTGGTGCAGGGTCCGCAGCCGAAGGGCTTCGGTCCAGGTCTGGGAGCGGCGCTCCAGCCGGTCGTGCAGGCTGCCGCGCAGTCGGCCGGGCTGCAGTACGGGATCACGTCGTACGGGCTGCTGGCGGCCGGTGGCAACACCAAAGGCCCGAGTGTGCTCGTCGAGACGCTGTTCGGAGCGCTCGGTGCCCTGCTCGTGCTCGCCTTCGTCTTCGCCTCATTTCTCGCGCTGGTGCCGTTGCTCATCGCGGCGGTATCGATTCTGACCACGTTCCTGCTCGTGCTCGGGCTGACCTACCTCACCGACGTCAGCTTCGTGGTGCAGTTCCTCATCGCCCTGGTCGGCCTGGGCGTGGCTATCGACTACTCCCTGCTGCTCGTCTCGCGATGGCGGGAGGAACGCGCGCACGGGCACACCAATGACGAGGCCGTCGTGCTGGCTGTGCAGACCGCCGGCCACGCCGTGCTCGCCTCCGGGGTCACCGTGGCGATCAGTCTGCTGGCGCTGATCGTGGTGCCGGTGCCGTTCCTGCGCAGCATGGGTCTGGGCGGCATGCTTATCCCGCTGGTCAGTGTGGCGGTGGTGCTGACCTTGTTGCCGGCCCTGCTGTCCAAGTTCGGCCCGCGGGTCGACTGGCCCAGGATCCGGCACGACGACGTCGCCGCCCGCGGCTGGTCGGCCTGGGCCAGGCTGATCGTGCGGCGGCGGTGGACGGCCGCGGGAACAGCGGTGCTCATCCTCGGGTTGGTGATCGCGCCGGTCTTCGGGCTCAAGATCGGGCAGTCGGGCACCGGTTCGCTGGCCAGGAGCGGCCCGGCGTTCGACGTCCTGCAGCAACTCAAGGGCGGTGGCGTCGGGGACGGCGTCCTCACGCCGATCGCGGTCCTACTGCCGCAAGGGCAGGCCGCGGTGGCAATCCAGGCGGCTCGTGGCGTGCCGGGGGTGCGGACCGCGGTGCTGGGCGGCACCCGGAACGGCCGAGCGGTCGTCGACGTCGTGCCCGTCCGGGAAACCGTCGACAGCGCCAGCAACGCCGTCGTCGACGGGGTGCGCACCGCCGTGCGTCAAGCCACCGGCGGCGCGGTCGGCGTCGCGGGCACCGGGGCGGTCGTCCAGGACTACTTTCGGGCTGTCTACAACAACTTCCCGTACGTCCTGGCGCTGATCGCCATCATCACCTTCGTGCTGCTGGTCCGTACCTTCCGATCGGTGCTGCTGCCCGTCAAAGCGGTGCTGCTGAACCTGGTTTCACTCGCCGCGGTGTTCGGGGCGGTGGTGTACTTCTGGCAGCACGGTCATGGCTCGAATGCGGTGTTCGGGGTCTCGCCGACGGGTGCGATCACCTTCTGGCTGCCCGTCATCATCTTCGCCTTCCTGTTCGGCCTGTCGATGGACTACGAGGTCTTCATCCTGGCGCGGATGCGCGAGGAGTACGACGCGACGGGCTCCACCGCCCAGGCTGTCGTCACCGGGCTGGGCCGCACCGGCCGCCTCGTTACCTCGGCGGCTTTGATCCTGTTCTTCTCCTTCGCGGCCCTTGCCTCCTCACCCGGCACCGACATCAAGGTGCTCGGGACCGCGCTCGGCGTAGGGATCCTCATCGACGCAACGCTGGTGCGGGCGCTGCTCGTGCCCGCCCTGGTCAGCCTGTTCGGCCGGTGGAACTGGTGGCTCCCGGCCGGACTGGCCAAGGTCCTTCGGGTCGAGCCCTCGGCGGTCGCCGCCGCGGGCACCGAACCCGGCCTGCCCGAACGCCAACTCACCCCGGTGTAGTCGGCTTCGGTGATCAAGGTGACCGTCGGGTGCGGTGCTTGATAGGCCGATCGGGTGGTGTTTCTGCGCTGCCTGGTCACGTTGTGTGACGAAGCCCAGACTGAGGTGACGCAGCATGGGACGACGCCCGTCCCGTCGTGTTCCGAGGAGCCAACCGTGCCAGACACGCCCAGCAACGCCTTCGACACCCTGCTGGCGACCGCCGGCGGCGGGCTGCTCTCGATGCAGGACGCCGATGTCGGTCGCACTCGTGAGAACCGGCGGCGGGCCCGCTGGGTCAAGCTGACGGTCGTCGTCCTGTCGGTGGCCGCGGTCCTGTCCTGGCGGGCCTCGACCTGGGACCGCACCGACGACTTCATCCCGCTGCCGCACGTCGACCCGTTCCTGTTGGTCGTCTTCGGCTTCTTCGCGCTGATGATCGGCATGCTGGTGGGCCAGCAGCTCTTGACCGGCCGCTCGCCGCACGTCGTCTACCGGGCCGACCAGATCTCCACCCGGCTGGCCGATGTCGTCGGCATCGACGGGGTCAAGGACGACGTCGTGCGCTCGCTCAACCTGTTTCTGGCGCACAAGACCTTCACCACCCAGATGGGTGGCACGCCGCGCCGGGGTTTGCTGTTCGAGGGCGCGCCGGGCACCGGCAAGACCCACCTGGCCCGGGCGATGGCGGCCGAGGCCGGGGTGCCGTTCCTGTTCGTCAGCGGCACGTCGTTCCAGACGGTCTGGCAGGGCCAGAGCGCCAAGAAGATCCGCAGCTACTTCAAGGCGCTGCGCAAGGCGGCCCGCAAGGAGGGTGGCGCAATCGGCTTCATCGAGGAGATCGACGTCATCGCGCTCGCCCGGGGCGGCGTGACCACCGCCGCGACCCCGCTGCAGTCGTCGGGTTGCTCCGGCACCGCGATGCTGCCCGCCAGCTTTGCGACCCGCACGATCACCAATGGGTTCGCGGCCGGTGGTGACAACGGCGCGCTGATCAACGAGTTGCTGGTGCAGATGCAGTCCTTCGACGCCCTGACCGGCGGCCAGCGGCTGCAGGGTTGGTTCGTCGACCGGGTCAACCTGCTGCTCCCAGTCGACCGCCAGCGCAAACGACCGGTCGCGGTGCCGCCGAACGTCCTGATCATCGCCGCCACCAACCGGGCCGGCGCGCTCGACCCGGCGCTGCTGCGGCCCGGCCGGTTCGACCGCCGGGTGTCCTTCGAGTTGCCGGCCAAGGCCGGCCGGCGCGCGCTCGTCGACCACTTCCTGGCGACCAAGGCACACACGCCGGAGCTCGACGACGCCGAGCGCCGGGATGCCCTCGCGGCCATCACCATGGGTTACACCCCGGTCAGGATTGAGCACCTGCTCGACGAGGCCCTGATCAGCGCGGTACGGCGCGGGACCGCCGCGATGACGTGGGCCGATGTCGAGCACGCCCGGCTGACCGAGGAGGTCGGCACCGGCCAGCCTGTCGCCTACACCGACCATGAGCGCCGGCTCATCGCCACCCACGAAGCCGGTCACGCGACCCTTGCCTGGTTGACCGCCCCGCAGCGCCGCCTCGAAGTGCTGACCATCATCAAGCGCAAAGGTTCGCTTGGGCTGCTCGCCCACGGCGACCGCGACGACGTCTACACCCGCTCGAAAAAGGAGTTGGAGGCGCTGGTGCAGATCGCCTTCGGCGGCCAGTGCGCCGAAGAGCTGTTCTTCGGCGACGTCTCGACCGGTCCTGGCGGTGACTTGCTGTACGCCACCAACTGCGCCGCGGAGATGGTCGGGGCGCACGGGATGGACGAGAGCCTGGTGTCGTATCTGGCCGTCCAGAACAGCGCGTTCTCCGACACCAACATCGTCGGCCGGGTGCTGGCCGACGACCGGGGTCGCGACGCCGTAGAAGCCCTGCTGCGCCGGCACAAAGCCACCGCAATGGCGCTGCTGGCGCAGCACACGCATCTGGTCGAGGCGCTGCGTGATGCCCTGCTTGAGCGCGACGAGCTCGTCGGGCGAGCCATCACCGACGTTCTCGAGGCGGCCAGTCAGCCGGCCGTCGTCGACCTGCGTGAGCCGCTGGACGCCCCACGCCCCTGACGTGGCAAGCTGCCCAGGTGGGACCGGGCCTGGACAGCAGCGCTGCCCAGCCCCCGGGCGCGGGCCCCGCTGGGCTGGCCTACCGCGTCTCGGCGTACACGATGGTGCTGGTGCTGACCGTGTTGTTGGCTGTGTGGGGGGCGTTCCTGGTGCCCCTGCGCCTCGGCGGCGTCCCGGTGCCGCTCTGCGTCGTCATCGCCGTCGTCGGCAATGCCGGCCTGGGGCTGGCCGGTAGCCGGATCACCGGCAGCCGGCTCGGCGGGCTCGTGCCGGGGCTGGTCTGGTTGCTCATCGTCTTGGCGTTCGGCACCCAGACCGCCAGTGGCGACATTGTGATCGAGGCCTCGGTAATGGGCTATGCGTTCCTGGTGCTCGGCGTCATCGCGGCGGTCGCGGTGCTCGGGGTCCGACCTACACCTGGGGTGCGAACCGGCCGATAGTCAGGCATGCAACCGCTCGAGGTCGTCGTGGTGCGGCTCGGCGGCTCTCGTTACACGTTGACGATGGATGCGGTCGCCGAGGTGGGGCGGCCACCGGCGCTGACCCGCGTGCCGGGGCTGCCGGACTGGGTCGCCGGCGTCGCCAACTGGCGGGGTCGGGTGCTCGCGGTGCTCGATGTGCGGCCGCTGCTCGACGGCACTGCGACGGAACTGGACCGGCGCGGCCGGCTCGTCGTCCTGCGAGTCGACGGCGTCGTGGTGGGGCTGCTCACCGAGGCGGTCGAGGGCACCCGACGGCTCGAGCCGGACGACATCGAACCCGTCCCGCCACGCCTGGCAGAGCAGACCGTTGGTCTGCTCTGCGGTCAACTCACCGATGCCGACGGGCCCTGCGGCGTCCTTGACCTCGCTGCCGTGCTGCGCCTGGCCGACGCGCTGCCCCGGGTCCGCCGCGCCTGTTGAGCCAACGGACACCCGCCGACCGATCCGCCATTCGGCCTACAGGCGCGGCGGTGATGCACCGACGACAGCAGCACGACCCTGAGGAGGGACCGCGTGGACTTCTCGATCCGGCTTGCGCGAGCCGCAGCTGTGATGACGTGGATCAGCCTGCTCGTCGGGGTAGCCGCGGCGACGGTCATGGACACGGTGGGCGCGGCGCCGGGCGTGCACGTTCACCTCCTGGCGTTGTTGGCGTGGACCGGACTCGGGGTAGCCGTCGCGCTGCTGCTGACGCTGCTGCCGATG
Organism: Frankiales bacterium; assembly: GCA_043762595.1. Taxonomy (GTDB): domain Bacteria; phylum Actinomycetota; class Actinomycetes; order Mycobacteriales; family SCTD01; genus JAYSQK01. The sequence continues at coordinate 2,201 of JAYUMN010000104.1, read as the reverse complement.
ACCGTTCGGCGGACACCTTCGCTGATCGCCCACATTGCCGGTATCCGGTTCGCCCTGCTCGCCGCCGACCTGGTCTGGATCACCGCCGACGTCACGGTGACCGGGGGCGTCCGTGGGCCGTTCTGGATCTGCTCTTTCGGTCCGGTGCTGTTCGCGGCGATGTCGATGAACATCTGGCAGTCCACCCTGTTCGGCGTCGCGGCCAGCGGCGGCGTCGTCGCGGCCTCGGCGCTGTCGCACACCCTGGACCGCAACTCCGTCGGGGTGCTGCTGCTGGTCGGCGTGACCCTCCCGCTGATGGCCTGGTTCACCAGCGCCCTGTCCTCGGCGGTGCGCGAGCTGCGCCGCGCGGCGCGGGTCGAGCGGACGGCCCTGGAGGCTCGCGTCGCCGAGCTCACCCGCTATCTCGAGCGGGCCGCCAACGGTGACCTGGACGTCGAGGTCGGTGGAACCGACCACGCACAACTCACCGGGCTGTCGTCCTCCTTCAGCAACACGATCTCCAATCTGCGCGGGCTGGTTGGCCAGATCCGCAGCGGCGGTGAGCAGATCGCCGCGTCAGCGGGCGAGTTGCTCACGACGGCCGAGGAGCATGCCGCCTCGGCCACCCAGCAATCCTCCGCGGTGACCGAGACCACCTCGACCATCGAGGAACTCGCGGCCACCGCCGCGCAGATCGCCGAGACGTCCGAGGCGGTCGCGCGGTACGCCGCCGAAACCCTGCGGTACGCCGAGCAGGGGCGGGCCGCCGTCAGCGCCTCGGTCGACTCGATGGACACCATCGCCGAACGGGTCGACTCGATCGCCGCGCGGGCACTGTCGCTCGGGGAGAAGAGTCACGAGATCGGCCGCATCGTAGATGTGATCGACGATCTCGCCGACCAGACCAACCTGCTGGCCCTCAACGCCGCGATCGAAGCGGCCCGGGCCGGCGAGCACGGCCGGGGCTTCGCCGTCGTCGCCTCGGAGGTGCGCAAACTCGCCGAGCGCGCCCAGGAGTCGACCGGGCAGATCCAGGCGATCGTCGGGGAGATCCAGGCAGAGACCAACTCGACGATTATCGCGTCCGAGGAGGGGGCCAAGGAGGTCCGGTCCGGCACCCAGCTGGCCCGCGGCGTCGTCGACGCCCTCGAGCGGATCAGCGGCATGGTCGATGAGACAACCACTGCGGCCAAGGAGATCTCGATCGCCACTCAGCAGCAACGGTCGGCGTCGGACCAGGTCGTCGCGGCGATGACGCAGGTGTCCGACGTCTCCAGGCAGTACGCCGTCGGTTCACGCCAGGCCGCCGCGGCGGCGGGTCAGCTCAACGTGCTGGCGGCCGAGCTGCGCTCGTCGATCTCGCAGTTCAAGGTCTCCTGACCGACTGGCTACAGGCCGGGGCCGCAGCCGCCGACCACCAAGACATGCCGGCCTGGGGTGATGATCCCGAGCTGCTCGCGACCTTCCGGGCGGAGGTCGAGGAGCGGCTCGCGTCGCTTCAGGCCGGGCTGCTTGCGCTCGAGACGCACGCCAACCAGCGGCAGGTCGTCACCGGCCTGTTCCGGGACGCGCACACCGTCAAGGGCTCGGCCCGGATGCTCGGTCTCGAGGGCGTGCTGCGCGTCGCGCACAACCTGGAGGACCTGCTCGGCGCACTCCGGGACGGCCGCTTCGGCGTCCGCCGGGACCTCGTCGATCTGCTGCTGGCAGCGTGCGACGGAATCGCTCGTGCGCTGCCCGGGCCGGACGCGCTCGACGACGCCGCGCTGCAGCCACTCGTCGACGCCCTGCGCACCGCCGTCGAAGGTGGCGACGCCGTCGTCCCGACCAGCTCCCTGCCCGCGCCAACCCTGCCGCCTGAGCTCGCGGTCGAGGTCGCCCGGCCACCGGTGGCGGTGCCGCCCAGCGATACGGTCCGGGTCGCTGCCTCAAAGGTCTACGACCTGCTGGACACCGTCGGCGAGGCCGATCTCGGCGCCCGGCGGATCGAGCAGACCACCGGTCTGCTGCTCAGCCTGACCGCCGAGCAGTCCCGGTGGACCGCCACCCTGCGCCAGGCCACTGCGCGTTGCGGCACCCAGCTGCCGCCGGATGTCGCCCTCGCGTTGCACCGCCTGCTCGGTGCCTCGGACGAGCTGGCTGGCACGGTCCGGGGCTTGCGCGAGCTCGTCGAGGGCCATCACGGCGGGATGGCGCTCGTCCGCGACGGCGCGATGGGC
>JAYUMN010000103.1:0-10587 GCA_043762595.1 Frankiales bacterium | reverse complement strand
GGCCGGGCTCGGGCCGCTGGTGGGTGCGCCGGTCCATGCGTACGCGCATCGTCGTGTCGGCCGCAGTCCCGCTCGGGGTGGCCCTGGTGATCGGCACAGTTGCTGTCGCGGCCGTGTTCTCGACCGGCCGGGTGCATGACCTCGACGCGCAGACCCGGGTCGAGGCCGATGCCCTCAGCACGCTGGTGCGCAGTGGCCAGCTCCCAGCGACCCTGCCGGTCCCGGCCGGCTCGACCCTGCTCGCCCAGGTGCTCGACCTGGATGGCCAGGTGCTCGCCTCGACCCAGTCCGCGAGCCGGGTGCAGTCACTGGCGAGCGACCCGGCGCCGGCCGGCGGCGTGCACACCGACGAGCGTGGCTCCTACGCCGGCGTGCCGCTGCGGATTCGACTGACCCCCGTCACCGTCGACGGCCGCACCGTGCGGGTGGTGGTCGCCGCACCGCTCGGGGACGTACGCCGGGCCCTGCAGTCGCTCCGCCTGGTGCTGCTGCTCGTCGTACCGCTGCTCGTGCTCGGCTCGACAGTCATCGTGTGGGCCGTCACCGGGCTCGTGCTGCGACCGGTCGAGCGGCTGCGGACCGCTGCCGAGGCGCAGGCCACCGATCCGGCCGGGGCCTCGGTCCGGGCGCTGCCGGTGCCGCCGGGCGACGACGAGATCGCCCGGCTCGGCCGTACCCTCAATGACCTGCTGGACGCCCTGCGACGGCTCGTCGCCCAGCAGCGGGCCTTCGTCGCCGACGCGGCGCACGAGCTCAGATCGCCGGTGGCGAGCCTGCGCGTGCAGCTGGAAGTTGCCCAGGCGCACCCCGACCTCGTCGACCTGCCGGTCTTGCTGGGCGAGTTGCTGCAGGACACCGAACGGCTCGGCGGGCTCGCCGACGACCTGCTGTTGCTGGCCCGCACCGAGCGCCGGGACGCACGGGGTCGACAACCGGTCGACCTTCGCGAAATCGCGTCGGCCACCGGGCAATCAGCCGTTGTACTCGGCGACGACGAGCTCCTACGCCGGCTCGTCGACAACCTGGTTGGCAACGCCCGGCGGCATGCCTCGACGGTGCAGGTCACCACCTCGGTCGAGCTCGGGCAGGCTGTCCTCGACGTCGACGACGACGGACCCGGCATCGCTGTCGCCGACCACGAGCGGGTCTTCGACCGATGGGTGCGGCTGGACACCGCACGCAGTCGGCCGGGCGGCGGCGCCGGGCTTGGGCTGGCCCTGGTCCGGGAGATTGCCCGCGCACACGGCGGCGACGTGGCCGTCGGCGACTCGCCGCTCGGCGGGGCCCGCCTGCGGGTCACCTTGCCGCTGGCCGGACCCTCTCGAGCAGTCGACTGCTGAAGATCGCGCCGGCCACGGCCAGCACCGCGATCACCAGCAGCGCAGGACCCGCGAGTGGACCGGGCCGCGCCGGCGACGTCGCACGTCCTACCCTTCGGACAGAGCCGGCCGACAGTGGATCAGAACCCGACAACCACGCTGCGGAGAGGCTCTTCGGCGAAGGTCTCATTCTTAGGACTCCACAGCGGCCAGGCCGTTTGATGGCCGGGCCGCGATGTCACTGCACTGTGCACCCGGCGGGTGGTAGGTGCGGGCACACCGTAGTGTTCGCTCGTGATGAGAAGTGCAGAATCCGACGTCAGGTGGTGCCGGTGCCTGCTCGGTGTGACGTTGCTCGTCGTCAACGACGGTCGCTGTCAGACGGCCACTTAGCGCCCGGGCCCACGCCCTGCCGCGCTCGACCGTTCACCAGAGCTCGTCCCAGCCGGAAGCGAACCATGCCGAACCTCACGACGTACTGCCAGGCCGTTGCCGACGGCGCCATCGAAGTCCCCCGAGGGTGGCGCGGCGTGCTTCGCCGCACACTGTGCCTGCTGGTACGTACGCACACCGCCGGGGTGCCCTTCTAACACCTGCCCACACCATCACGGCGGCGACGGGCGGTGGCGTGGGCATCTACCGGACGCAGCCCGTTCCACACGTCTCAACGGCGTCGCAGCGGCCACCGGGCGACCAGCGCGAGACGCCAGCAGGTGGGCGCTGGCTTGCCTAGCCGGATGCTCGAGATCGGATGGCGCAGAGCTCAACGTCGCCTGCTCCTCTCACCTCGGTCGACGCCGTCGAACCCGCCGACGTGGGCTGGCAACTGGCGAGTTCGCGGCCCGCGGCCGCTCCAGTGGCCATCCGCCGCCCAGGAATGGACGGGCAGTCCTTACCGCTGCCGACGGCAGTTTCGACACTGCGCTGTCCACCTGGACGCTCTGCACGGTCCCGGATCCGGTTGCTGCCCTGCGCGGGCTCCGTCGCGTCCTACGCCCCGGCGGCACCCTGCACTTCGTCGAGCACGGCCTCGCGCCCGACCTTGGCGTCCAGCGCTGGCAGCGACGGCGGGGGCCGCTGCAGAAGAAGGTGGCCGGTGGTTACCACCTCACCCGAGCCAACGCCGAGCTGTTGACCGCCTCAGCCTGGCGGCTCCTCACGCTGGAGGTCGGCGACGAGCCGGGGGCGCCCACGTTCCTCGCCGCCGATTCGAGCGGCATCGCCACACCAGCCTGAGCTGTACGCCGGGTTACAGCTGGCCGGCGGCGGGTGCCCGTGCCGCGATGGCGAGCAGATCACGCGCGGGTCCGGTGGGCTGTTGACCGGTCGGCCAGACGGCCCGAAGAGCCCGCGCGAGGTCGACGCCAGCCACCGATACCTGGGCCAACCGCCGGTTGTCGAGGTCGTCCTGGACCGCCAGACTGGACAGCACCGCCGGCCCGGCACCGGCGAGAACAGCTGAGCGGACCGCACTGGTCGAGGACAGCTCGAGCAGCGGGCTGGCGATGGGCCCATGACCCACGAGCGCCGCCTCCAGGGCGGTCCGGGTACCCGAGGTGGGTTCGCGATGGACGAGCCGGGTGGCGGCGAGCTCGGTGGCGGCCAGCGGCGTGCGCCGTCGCGACCATGGATGGCCAGCCGGGACGACGACGAGCAGCCGGTCGCGAGCCACCACCCGCCCGTCCAGGCCGTCGGGGACCCGCGGGCCCTCTACGAAGCCGAGATCGGCCTTTGCCTGCAGCACCATTCGGGCCACCTCGGTGGAGTTGACGGCGTCCAAGCTGACCGCTGTCGCGGGATGCTCCGCGGCCAGCCGGACGAGCCAGCGTGGCAGCAGGTGTTCGGCGACCGTCAGGCTCGCCGCGACCCGCAGCCGGCCGTCGCGACCATCGCGCAGCGAGGTGATGCCGGCGTCGAGGACGGCTGCGGCGGTGAGCACATCACGGCCCCAGTCGGCCAGCAGCGCCCCGGCAGCGGTGAGCGAGGAGCCGCGGGCGCTGCGTTCGACCAGTGCAACGCCGACGACCTGCTCCATCCGTTGGAGGCGGGCACTCACCGCAGGCTGGCTGATCCCCCGCGCGGTCGCGGCCCGGCCAAGGCTTCCGGTGCTGGCGATGCTGATCAGCAATTCGAGGGAGTCCAGGTCCGGCACCCGCTGGGACAGCATCTGCGGAAGCTACCGGAACCCATAGCCTGCGGTGATGGGTCAATCCCGCCGCCTCCAGTTGCCAGCGGGAGTCTCAGGCGTAGGTGCGGGTGCAGGCCCGGCCGCTGTCCTTCGCATTGAGCAAGGCGTCGTCGCAGTGTTGCAACAGCTCTGCCAGGTTGGCGGTGCCGACCGTGCTGGCCACCCCGATGCTGACGGCGTAGTCGGACATGCCGCGGCCGGACGCGTCCTGAAGGCGACAAGCCAAGGCATAGGCCTCCTCCTGGGTGTGCTCGGGCAGCAGGACCACGACGGTGTCGCCGCCGTAGCGGCCGAGCAGGGCCAGCGGTCCGGTGTGCTCCCGGCAGCGGTTCGCCAGGTCGGCCAGGATGTCGTCCCCAGCTTGATGGCCGTACCGGCTGTTGAAGACCTTGAACCTGTCGATGTCAACGAGCAGGGCGCACAGCGGGCGCTGCGAGCTGCGCGCCCGGGCGAACTCGACGCCGGCGACCTGCAGGAAATGCGACCGGGTGGCGACGCCGGTGACACCGTCGGTCAGGGCCTGGTCGTCGTGCGCGTCCAGCAGCTGGGCATTTGCGCGCAGGGTGCTCCACTGCCGAAATGTCACGAGCACCGTGAGCACCCCGACCGCCAGCAACAGGCCACCGACCGGGGACCTCAGCGAGGCGCGCGATGCGGTCAGCAGCACCGTGCTCGCCGTCAGCAGCGCCAGGTACGGCAGCTTGGACAGCGACCGGCCGGCCGGGGAGTCGATGACGGCTTGGCGCACGAAGGACCGGGCCGCCGCCCGCTGCCGGATGGCAGCGACGGCGCCGAGCAGCATCGCCACGACGTACCCGGTGTCGATGAGATCACCACCGTGGTAGATCCCGCGGGCAGCAAGCTCGCCGAATGCAAGGTCGCTGACGATGAAGACACCGACCGCGGCAAGCAGGATCCGCAGCGGCCCGCGGGTGCGCGGATCGGTCGTGCGGTGCAGCAGCACACTCATCGCCACGAGCAGCGCGAGGTCGTTGGTCGGATAGGCAATCAAGGTGAGTTTGAGCGGGATGGGAACCGACGCGCTGGTCGCGTGGCCAAGCTCGAAATACCAGAGCAACCCGGCCCCGGCAACGGTGGTAATCGCGACATCGACCCACAGCAGCGCGGGCATCTCCCGTGCGGCGCGTCGGCATGGCAGCAGAAGCAGGCCCACCGTTGCCAGCGGCGCGACCACGAGGTAGGCGACGTCGGCCGGGCTCGGGTGTCCCGGCTGGTGCATGACGCCCTCGATCACCCCCTGGAGGAAAGTGCCCAGCGTGTTGAAGGCGAAGGCGGCGGCCAGCAGCCACCACGACCGCCGGGTGCTCGCTGCGACCTTCCCACTCCGGGCGGTGCACACGGCCTGGCCGGTGGCCCACAGCCCGGCCACCGAGACCGCCGCATCCCCAACGATCAGGGTGCTGCGCTGGCCGTGCCGCGCCCACGCCAGCTGCCACACGAGGTAGGCGAGCAGCAACCCCGCGGACAGGACCAACCCCACATGCCGCCCGACCTGACCTATCAGCGCCGCGGCCCGGAGAGGCAAATCAGCCGTCGGTGCGGAAGCCCGATCCGGCCGGGCCGAGGAGCCGGCGCTCGGCATGGCCAAGGCGCTCCCATCCCGACCGGGTTCGGTCGAGCGTCGGGACTCCGGGTCGGGGGCACCGCTGCGGGCCGGCTGGGGCACAGTCCGGTACGCCGATACGGTCTGCCCGGCCAGCCACTGCTCCAGGTCCGATGCAGGTAGCGGCGGGCTGATTTGGTAACCCTGCGCCTCGTCACACCCCAGATCGGTGAGCAGCCGCCGGACGGTGGGACTCTCGACGCCCTCGGCCACGGTACGCATCCCGAGGTTGTGTCCGAGCTCAATGGTGGCCTGGACGATCGTGTAGTCGTCCGCGGCGACGTCGAGCCGCGCCACGAAGCTGCGGTCAATCTTGATCTCGCTGGGGCCGATTTCCTTGAGCCGGCGCATCGAGCTGTAGCCGGTACCGAAGTCGTCGATCGACAAGCTCACGCCGAGCGCGCGCAACTCCGACAGCACCGACGCCATCCGGGTGGATGCCACCACCAGGTCGTTTTCGGTCACCTCCAGGACCAGCATGTACCCAGGCAGCGACAGCCGTTGCAGCTCGGCGGTCAGGTGCCCGGGCAGTAGCTCATCGAGCAGGTCCCGGGCAGTGATGTTGACCGACATGCGCAGCGTCGTACCGTTCGCGCGCCAGGCCGCGGCCTGCGTCAGCGCGACGAGCAGGACGCGGCGCAGCAGAACCCGCTCCAGGCCGGCGCGATCGATCAGGGGCAGGAACGACGCCGGAGGCAGCAGCCCGCGGGTCGGGTGCTGCCAGCGGACGAGCGCCTCGACCCCGACGACATGCCCAGTGCTCAAATCGATCTGCGGTTGGTAGTGCACGGTGAACTGTTCGGTCGCGAGCGCGTTGCGCACCTCGCCGGCGAGCTCGAGGCGGCCGGCACCGTGCTGGTCGCCGGCCCGGTCGTAGGTCGCGACCCCACCGCCACGGCCTTTCGCGACGTACATCGCCACGTCCGCGGCGCGCAGCAGTTCACTGGCGCTCTGCCCGGCCACCGGCCCAGCGACGACCCCGACGCTCCCGCCGATACTCACCGACGATCCGCGTACGACCAGCGGGGCCTCCAGGCAGGCCAGAAGCCGTTCAGCGGTGGTGACCGCCAGCTGCTCATCACCTCGGAGCACGACCGCGAACTCGTCCCCGCCGAGGCGGGCCAGTACGTCCTGCTCCCGGACCGAGGTGGCCAACCGGGCCGCGACTTCCTGCAGCAACGTGTCGCCGGCCTCGTGACCGAAGGTGTCGTTGACCTCTTTGAAACGGTCCAGATCGAGCAACAGCAGGGCGATCTGCTCCTCGGCGTTGGATTTGGTGAGCGCTGCCTCGAGGCGCTCGCGCAGGGCCCGACGGTTCGCCAGGCCGGTCAGATCGTCGGTGCGGGCGAGCCGGCGATCACCCAGCAACCGGCCGACCTGCCGGAACGTCCACGCCATCCGCACCAGCGCCAGCGCGACGGTGCTGCCGGCAGCCAGGACTGCGGGCCAGCGCAGGTGCAGGGGCTGCTGCAGCAGGATCAGGCTCAGGCCGGTGGTGGTCATGAGCAGCGGGGCAACGATCATGGCCCAGCCATCCAGGCTGACCCGGGCGCTGGTCCGCCATTCGGTCGAGGCGTAGGCCAGGAACACGTACGGAAGGGCCCAGAGCACGTCGAGTTCGCCACCGATGAGATAGCTGCCCGCGCTGATCTGGCCCAGGAACAGCGTGTCGGCGACCGCGAAGCTGACCAGCGCCGCGCCGATGGCCCACCACGACCTGCCGGGGCGCCAGCCGCTGACGGCGAAGGCCAGACACACGGTCACCATCAGCAACAGGTCGAACACTGGGTAGGCGGCATTGGTGATCACTGTGCTGAGCGCCCCCGGCGCGCTCGGGACGAGGCCCTGGTAGGCCACCGACAGGGCGATGGCGACCGTGCCGGCTGCGCCGATGGCGCCGTCGAGCCAGACCGACCCGGGCAGGTTGCGCGCCCGGCCCGCCAGCAGCAGCAGCAGGCCCACCCACAGCCCGACGTACCCGGCCAACGACAGAGCGTCCGCCACCGACGGAAAGGGGATCGGATCGATGAACTGGATCTTCGTGAGGTACACCGCATTGCCCGCGTTGTAGAGCAGCATGCCTATCGACAGGGCCGCCCAGGCGGCGCGCTGCGTGCGCTGACGCACCGCCCGCAACACCGTGATCGCATTCGCGGCAGCGGGCAGTGCCACCCCCAGCACCAGGTCGATGCGCGCCTCGTAGACCCGGTGCCGGTGCACGAGCGGGCTGTTGATCACTGCGTAGGCCAGTGTCGCGAGCAGACACACATGGCACCACCACAGATTGCGACGCTGCACCGGGTTCCTCAGAGCAATCGCATACGTCGGGGCGAGCGTCAGTCGGCATCCACCCCTTCGCCCGAATACTCGTCACAGTGACCCGGACACGTGATGCTCCCGGGCGAGAACCATCCGAAGTGACCAGCGCCCAACCGTGACTGCGCCCGGACGGCCGATCGGGCGACCTGCCTCCACAGCTGAGCATAGCCACGCGGCGACCGCCTCTGTCCCTGATTCGCCGCGGCCTCGGCGCGGCCGTCCGGGCCAGGCGGCTGGTCCCTACGAAAAATCTGGGGCCGTCCCCCTCCATCAGGCCCGCACCCTGACCGATGGATCTTCCGAGCCACCCACCCGCCGCGCTGACCCTCGGCCCAGCCCAGGAGCGCACGTGCCCGCCAGCGCAACGACCCAGCCCGCCGGACGACTGCATCTGCGGGTCGGCCAGAAATTCTTCCTGCCGTTGTCGGTGCTCATCGCTGCGCTGCTGCTGGTGTCCGCGGTAGCCATCACCGGACTGCACTCGATGCACAGCCAGACCAGCGCCCTCTACCGCGACGACCTGACCGCAGTCCAGGCCGCCCACGAGGCCCTCACCGCCCTCGACGATATCGATCTCGCAGCGCTGCAGCTGATCGCGACCCAGCAGCAGGCCGAGATCACCCGACAGGAGGCGAACCTCGACGACCGGCTCCTGCCCGAGGCGCGCGCCGCCCTCGACCGTCTCCGCCACCTACCGTCCATCCGTGGTCGGATGAAGGAACTGGACCCGGTGAGCGCGGGTCTGGACGCCTTCACCGCGCTACGCGCCTCCGGCGGCTACGAACGCCGCGGCCTGGGGGCGTCCCAGGGCGCCTCGGGCGAGGCACTGGCCCGGCGTACGAGTGCGCTGTTCGCCTCCCTGACCGGTCCGCTCGACGACATCAACGCCCGCGAAGCACAGGAGGCCCAGGAGGCTGACCTGCAGAGCGATGTCGACTACCGGGCGACGCGGCGGACTCTGCTTCTCATCGTCGCGGTCAGCCTGCTGCTCAGTCTGGTGAGCCTGGTCGGGTTGATCCGCAACGTCGTCCCGCGGCTGAAGCGGTACGCCCACTTCGCGACCCAGGTCGCCGCCGGTGTCCCGCAGGAGACCCTTCCGCTCACCGGTCGCGACGAACTCACCCAACTCGGTCAGGCCCTGAACCAGATGGTGCGCTCGCGTCAGGACAGCCAGGCCACCCAGCGGGCGCAGAACGAATTCGTCGAGACGCTGCAGGTCACCGACTCCGAGACCGAAGCCCACCTGCTGCTGCAGCATCACCTCCGGCGCAGCATCGATCCGGCTCGCAGCATCGCGGTGCTCAACCGGAACAACAGCGCCGACCGTCTCGAACCGGCTACCGACCTGCCCGAGGGCTCCCCCCTGGTGACCGGCCTCATCGGTGCCTCTCCCCGGTCCTGCCTCGCGGTCCGCCTCGCCCGTACCCATGCCGAGGGCGACGAGGGTCGGCCCCCGCTGTTGGCCTGCCAGGTGTGCACCGGACTCGACAGCTATACGACCTGCGAGCCCCTGATCGTCAGCGGCGAGGTGATCGGCTCGGTCCTGCTCGGCCACGACCGGCCACTGGCACCCCAGCAACTCGACACCATCAAGCAGTCGGTGTTCCAGGCCGCGCCGCTACTCGGCAACCTGCGCAGCCTCGCGCTCGCCCAATTCCGGGCCAACAACGACTTCCTAACCGGCCTGGCGAACAAGCGCGCCACCGAAGACACACTCCGCCGCATGGTGGCCCAGGCCAACCGCAGTCTCAGCCCCCTCGCCGCGATCATGGTCGACCTCGATCATTTCAAGAAAATCAACGACCTACACGGTCATGGCGTAGGGGACGAGGCCCTCGCCGCGGTCGGCGCGGCCCTTGCCGACAGCATCCGGGCAAGCGACTACGCCGGTCGCTACGGCGGCGAGGAGTTCTTGCTGCTCCTGCCCGACACCGGCTCGGACGACGCCGCGCACGTCGCCGAGAAGGTCCGGCTGGCGATCGCCGCTCTCAGCATCCCGGCGCTGCAGGGACCGCTCACCGCGAGCTTCGGCGTCGCGGCGCTCCCCGCCGACAGCGGCGACGCGAGTGGTCTGCTCCGGCAGGCCGATCGCGCGCTCCACCAGGCGAAAGCCGAAGGCCGCAACCGGGTCGTCCAGGCGCGCCATCACGACGGCGAAACCGAACCGGTCACCATCGCCCCGCCAGCTAATGTGACGGTCGTCACGCGCTGATCCTGGGACGTCGGGCGTCGGGTCGCCTGCGGTCAGCGCGCTGGCTGTCAGCCATCGAGGCCGCGCGGGTAGAGCGAGATCACCCCACCGTCGTCGGGTCGACCGACAACGGCCAGTCCTGGGCCATCCGTCCGGTGCCGGCCGGCAGCCCCGGTGAGAGCGACCCGTCGGTCGGCGTCGCGGCCGACGGCACCGTCTACCCCGGCTAAAACGGCGCCGACAACCACGCCTTCAACAGCGTCTCGCACGACCGTGGCCTGACCTGGACCACGCCGTACGACGTGGGCGCGCAGCTCGGCATCCAGAACGTCGCCTTCCCGGCCGCTGTCGCCGGCGACGGTGCAGCACTGGGCAGTGGCCTTCCTGGGCGCCACCAGGGCCGGCAACTGTCAGGAGACCGACGTCGAGGAGGGCGAATCGCAACTGTCCTTCGCCACCACGTACAGCGGCGCCGCGACCTGGAAGACCTCGAACGCGACCGGGAGCAACCCGATCCAGCGCGACTTGATCTGCACGGGTTGGACCACCTGCGGCAACGACTGCGACCTGCTGGACTCCATCGACGCCACGGTGGACCCGGCCGGCCAGGTCCTGGTCGGCCGACGCCAACGGCTGCACGGCCGCGTGCGTCACCACCACCTCCCCGACCAGGACGACGACGGGTTACCCGGCGTCATCCGGACCGGTCAATGCGCTGCCATGCACGGCCCGGACCGGGGTCGCGCTGCCCACCGGCTGGCCTCCCGCCGTGCCGCTCCCGACCGGTCTGGTGGTCACCCGGGCCGAACAGCGTAGCGGCGGTCGGCTGATTGCCTACGGACGAGTAGGCGACGACCCGCACACCGTCGTGCAGTTCTTCGACAGCCGGCTGCCGCAGCGCAACGCGGAGATCGACCGGTACGACGCGGGATAAGACCTCGTCGGC
>JAYUMN010000102.1:0-2849 GCA_043762595.1 Frankiales bacterium | reverse complement strand
CGTAACCGGACTACAGCCGGTGGCTCGAAGTCGGCTGCTGGAGCGCCGGGGGCTTCGCACGATGCCCGAACTCGACCGCTTGACGCGCCAACTGACGATTCACCTCGGGCTGGACTCTGCGCCGAGGGGGGCGTCCCGCTAACGAATCGCTATCGGTGACACAGCAGGCGCGTCGAAGCGGCGCCGTCGTTCTCCGAGGGGTCGGCTTCGGGACGGTCGTTCAACGGTCAGCGGAGTTGATCGCCTGCGCCGCGAACCTTTGCTGTACTGGGACGCCGTAGCTGACTTCGTTACGTCCGCGAGGTCCCTGGTTGACCTAGCTCTAGCGGGTGGCGGGCAAGGTGGGCCGCGAGAACCACAGCGTCGACCGCCGACACGCGGAGCAGGTCTTCCAGCTCTTGGGTGAAGCCGCCCAGAGCCTGCAGCCCAGTGCCCTCGGAACCCGTACGAGCAGGTCCAGGTCCCTGGCGTAGGTGTCCTCGCCAAGGGCCACACCTCCGAACAGCTGCAGCTCGGTCATGCCGTGCCAAGCCGCGTCCACCTCCTGCTCGTTCGGAACAATATGAGTGCACCAGACGCAGTCAAGGGTCAATTATCCTCTTTGTTGCGTCGACGGCCGAGCGCCGCGGTCATTCGTTCCGCTGGTCACCCTTGCGGGCCCCCATGACGCATCACGAGGAGCAGTCATGCCGCTAGACCCCCAGGTCGCCTCGCTCATCGAGCGGATGACCTTGACGGGGGGCACCCCCGTCGACCGGGTCATCCCCGTCGTCGCGGGCCGAGTCCTGGGGCTGGCTCGATCACGTCGGGGCTGCCAAGGAGGTCGCTCGGGTCGAGCGCCGGTCCGTCAGCAAATCTGCGAGTCCAAGGCCACTACCCGGCGGGAGACGGGCCTCACCCGGCCATCGTCTGCTGCCACGGGAGTGGTTGGACGATTGCGAACCTTGAGATCAGCGACGGCCCGCACCGGGGCCTCACCAACGCAACGGGTCGTTGTCATCGTGGCCGTGAGCCACCAGAAGGCACCGGAGCACAAGATCCCGGGGCCGCTGGACGACGCGTTCGCGACGACAGGGTGGGTTCTCGAGAACGCGGCGTCACTCGGCATCGACCCGAGCCGGGTGGGCGTCGGGGCGAGATCGCCGGCGCCAACCTGGCGACAGCCGTCTGCCTACGGTCGACGGATGACGGGTTGCAGGTGCCCGCGTTCCAGGTGCACGTCTATCCGCCGACCGACCACGGCGAGAGCAGGGATTACCCGTCCCAACGGGAGAACGCCGAGGGCTACCTGCTGTCCTCCGACACGATGCGCTGGTTCTGGCAGCAGTACCTGTCCACGCCGGAGGAGGGGCAACATCCCTACGTATCCACGGTCCGGGCGCAGCTCGCGGGACTTCCGCCGGCCCTCGTCGTCACTGCGGAGTTCGACCCGTTACGCGACGAAGGGGAGCCCTACGCCGACGTGATGGTCGAGGCCGGGGTGACGGTGCTCAAGCGGAGGTACGTCGCATGGTCCACGGTTTCCTCTGGATGTCCGGCGCCGTCGACTCCGTCCAGTCGGTGTTCTACGTGATCGACCGGGACGTGAGAAGAATGTGGGCTGACCCATTCTCAACCGGAGAGCTGGGGGAGACCCGTGGGTGACCCGTGACCTATCCAGGTGCCCAGGCGTTGCCGCGACAGCAGCTCGTCGACCACCATGAACGCCGCTCCGCGCAGGCCGGCCTGCTGGCCTATCGGTGACCGGATGAGTCGCAGAGAACGGGTGGCGAGCGGCAGTGATCGGCTGAACACGACCTGACGGACGGTGGCCAGGTACGCGTCCCCTGCTTCGGCCACGCCTCCGCCGATGAGGATGACCGCGGGGTTGAAAAAGTTCACCAGTCGGGCCAGTGCCTCGCCCACAAGAGTTGCGGATTTCTGCAACAGGTCGACGGACACCTGGTCCCCGTGGCTCGCCGCCATCGTGACGTCTGATGCCTCGATCTCACGGCCCAGCTCGACCACCTGCGCCAGGTAGTCGCTACGGCCCTGGGCCACTGCCGCCCGCGCGTCCCGCGCGACCGCGTAACCCCCGGCCAGGGCCTCCAGGCAGTCAAACCTCCCGCACCGACAGAGCACGCCCGTGTCGTCGGCGACGGCGATGTGCCCGATGTCGCCCGCGCAGCCCTGCGCTCCTCGGTGCAGCCGCCCACCTGACACCAGGCCCGCCCCGATTCCGGTGCCTACTTTGACGTAGATGACGTCGCGTTCCCCTTGGGCCAGACCACCCCGGAGCTCGCCCAGCGCCATCACGTTGACGTCGTTGTCGACCCATGTCGAGGCGTGGTAACGCTCGACGAAGTACTCCCGCACCGGGAAGCCGTCCCAGCCGGGCATGATGGGGGGAGCGACTGGACGACCCGTCCGGAACTCCACCGGCCCGGGCAGCCCGATGCCGATCCCCCAGATCTCCGGGGTCTCGGCCTGACGCTCCAACAGCTCCCGGAAGAGCTCGTCGACCCGCGCAAGGACCGGCTCTGGCCCCCTGACAACTTCTGCTGGTTCCTCGTGACGGGCGATGATGGTGCCGGCAAGGTCAGCCAGCCCGACGGCGGTGCCCGTCGCGCCGAGCTCGGCCACCAGCACGTGTCCGGCTCGGGCGTTGAATCGCAGCTCCCGGGGGGCCCGACCACCCGTGGACGGGCCCAGCATCCCCTCCGCCAGCAGACCGCACTCCAACAGCTGGGTGACCCGTTGAGTCACGAGGTTCCGGCCCAGGCCGGTTGTTCGGACGATCTCGGGGCGGGTGCGTGCCAGGTCCGCGCGCACCGTCTCGAGCACGGTGATGGCGCCGTCCAGCTGTTCGG
>JAYUMN010000101.1:0-31618 GCA_043762595.1 Frankiales bacterium | reverse complement strand
GTCGGCGGGCGTCCGGGAAGGCATACAAGACTCGGGGCGGCCCGGTTCTGGACGCCGATCCGGATCCTGCTCGCCTTGACCCTGTTGACCTGCGCGTTCGGCTGGGCCCAGAAGGCCCCGTGCCGCGACGGACGCAAGTGGGTGCACGAATACCAGTACACCCGCGCCTGCTACAGCGATGTCGTCGCGCTCTACTCAGCTGAGGGCCTGGCGTCCGGCCGACGCCCCTACCTCGACCAGCCGGTCGAGTACCCGGTCGTGATCGGCGCGGTGATGGAGCTTGCGGCCCTCGCCAGTGACGCACTCACCACTGGGTTCCCGGATCGGCCGACCAGCCAGGCTGGGGCCGACCTGAAGCTCGCACGCACGCCGCAGGAGGCGCAGGCCGCCCGCACGGCGCGCTCGTCGGCCGAGGCAAACGCCGGCGGCCGGCACTTCTACGACGTGACCTGGCTGCTGCTCACGGTCTGCGCGCTCGTGGTCACGGTGACGACGGCCAGGCTCGCCGGGAGACGGGTCTGGGATGCGGCGCTGTTCGCCCTGGCGCCGACCCTCGTGTTGCATCTGGCGACCAACTGGGATCTCGTCGCGGTGGCCCTCGCGGGGATCGGGCTGCTGCTGTGGGCCAGGTCCCGGCCGGTGCTCGCCGGCGTGCTGCTCGGGTTGGCGACCGCCACCAAGCTGTACCCGGTGCTGTTTCTTGCGCCACTCTTGCTGCTCTGCCTGCGGGCCGCGCGAGTCCGGGTCTGGAGCGCCTGCGCCGGCGCCCTCGTGCTCACCGCGATCGCGGTGACCGGCCCGGTTTACCTGGTCAGCCCGATGTTCGTGGAGCGGGGTGGCGTTCAGACGCAGCTTGTCGGGAGCCCGCTGACCCGGCTGGCGAGTGAGGGCCTCGGGGCGCTCGCCCCGCATCGCACGGTTGCGACGGAGACCGGTGTGAACGCGGTGTACCGGTTCTTCGAGCTCAACACGCTACGCGGGGCGGACTGGGATTCGCTGGCGCTGCAGGCAACGCATCTGCACACCGATCACCCGGACACCCCGTGGGCGTACGTCGGCAACGCCTGGGCCGGGCTGTTCACCGACGCTGGCCTCGCCCCGGGGCAGCCACCGACGCACCTGAACTCGGCCGTCGCGGCGTCGTTCCTGCTGGTCCTCGGTGCGCTCGCGCTGCTCACGCTGCGGGCCCCCCGCCGGCCCCGCCTCGCACAGCTGCTCTTTCTGACCATGGTGGCCTTCCTGCTGACCAACAAGGTCGACAGCCCGCAGTACGTGCTGTGGCTCCTGCCGCTCGCTGCCTTGGCGCGTCCCCGCTGGCGGCCGTTCCTGGCCTGGCAGGCCACCGAGGGCCTCGTGCTGCTTACCCGATTCGCCTTCTTCATCGGCAACGACAAGCCCGGTCAGGGGCTGGGCATCAACTGGTTCTTCGCGGCGGTCCTGCTGCGTGACGGACTGCTCCTGCTGTACGCCGCGCTGGTGGTTCGCGACATCCTGCGCCCCGACCTGGACGTGGTGCGGGCCGACGGTGCCGATGACCCGGCCGGCGGCGTACTGGACGGCGCAGCCGACCGGGCGCCGCGCAACGCCGGTGTGCAGGACAGCGGAGCTTGGAGCTCGGCGTACACCGGCACCGCCTGACCCCGAGGCTGCCCGGCACTGCTTCTGCGGCCGGAGTTGTTGGCGACGGCCTGGTTGCCGTCGACCGCTGCGACCTCCCGATGGGATGGGGGGCGGTGACCGGCAGAGCCCGCCTCCGCCCGCTCTTGAAACGTTGCTCGAACATGTGTTCGGCTAGGAGGGCATAGCAACGGCTGTGGACAGCCAGATGTCCCCAGCTGCAGCAGACCTGGCACCAGGGAGGTACTTACTTAGGCCACACCGCGGTCAGCTCAAGCGGGCAGGCTGGCTCGCAGCAGTGCGATGTCGGCTGTTTGTGCTGCCAGCCCCCCGGGTGTTTCGCAGACCACCGGTGCCCCAGCGGCGGCAACCACTGCGGCAAGTGCTTCGACGCCGATCTCGCCGGCGCCTAGGTTGGCGTGCCGGTCGGCTCCTGAACCGAACGCGTCGCGGCTGTCGTTGCAGTGCACGAGGTCGATCCGGCCGGTGATCGCCAGCACCCGCTCGACGACGGTCAACAGCGCTTCCCCGCCGGCGTGGGCGTGGCAGGTGTCGAGGCAGAACCCCACCCCGTCGTACCCGCCGATGACGTCCCACAGCCGCGCGATCGCATCGAGCCGTCGGGCCATCGCGTGCTCGCCGCCGGCGGTGTTTTCGATCAGGACCGGCAGCGGGCGTTCCATCCGCTCGAAGGTCTTGACCCAGTTGTCCAGACCAACCGAGGCGTCCTCGCCTTTTGAGACGTGCCCACCGTGCACGATCACGCCACGCGCCCCGATGTCAGCTGCGGCTTGCACCTGCGCAGCCAGGATCTTGCGGCTTGGGATACGGATCTTGTTGTTGCTGCTCGCCACGTTGATGACGTACGGCGCATGGACGTAAAGGTCGAGCCCGGTCGAGTCGCCGAGCTCCGGCACGACCGGCGCCTGCCAGCCCTGCGGATCGCCGAGGAAGAACTGCACAAGATCTGCGCCGCGCGCCCGACCCTCTCCGAGCGGGTCCGTTTGATCAACGTGGGCACCGATCCGCAACATCTGCAGACCGTACGACGGGGCGGATGCGACCCTGCACGAGTGGCGCAGGTCGGTCGACGGCTTGGCCTGGGGCTGTTCGCACTTGGCGTCCTGGTGCTTGGGCAGCCCAGCGTCGACACCGCCAGCGCCACCAGTGATGTCGCGATGGCCCGGTTAACGGTCGCGTCGCGGTCCGGCATGGCGCTCGGGTGGCCGGCAACCTTGGGGCGTGCCGCGGTCCGGCAGCGCAGAACGGCTTCGGGGCGAGCGGCCGCAGCCGACCGCACACCGGCTCCAGGGCGCCGAACCCCGCCGCCGGCCCGGTTGCCGGAGCCGGCGAGCAGCCGTGCGTACGGCCTCCCGGTTGCCCTCGCGATCGCCGCCGTCAGCGGCGTCCTGTCGCTGCTCGTGCGCGTGCTTCTGGCCGAGGGACCGCGCACCCAACGCACCCGTTGCGGACCAGACCGAGCTGCCGACTGAGACATCCGGTCGGACCCCGGACGCATGATCCGCCGGTGGGAGCAGGTCAGCCTCAACGCTTGCTGGTACCTTCTTGCTGTTTGCTGACGCGAACACCCTCCTGCCGCGGATCGTCCGTGGCCGATGAGTCCACAGGAGGAGGTGGGTCTGTTGCGTCATTACGAGCTCATGGTCATCCTCGATCCCGACCTGGAGGAGCGCACCATCGCTCCCTCCCTCGACACGTTCCTCAACGTCGTCCGCACCGATGGCGGCACCGTTGACAAGGTTGATGTTTGGGGCCGCCGTCGCCTGTCGTTCGAGATCAACAAAAAAGTCGAGGGCATCTACGCCGTCATCGACCTGAAGGCCGAGCCAGCCACGATGAAGGAGCTGGACCGCCAGCTCAATCTCAACGAGGCCATCCTGCGCACGAAGGTCCTGCGACCCGAGCTTCGCTAGACCCGCTGGACCAGTCGCATCTTCCCCTGCTCCCTGTGCGCCGCCTCGGGGCAATGAACGCAAGTACCGACATAGCCGAGGCCCGCCCGCGCGGGAGGAACCGCCCCCTGGGCGGAGAGACCGGAGAACCGCCGTGGCAGGAGACACCGTCATCACAGTGGTTGGCAACATTACCGCCGACCCCGAGCTCCGCTTCACCCCGAGTGGCGCAGCCGTGGCCAACTTCACGGTCGCGTCGACGCCCCGCACCTTCGACAAGAATTCCAACGAGTGGAAGGACGGGGAGGCGCTGTTCCTACGCTGCTCCGTCTGGCGGCAGGCCGCCGAAAACGTCGCGGAATCCCTCACCCGGGGGACTGCCGTGATCGTCCAGGGCCGGCTCAAGCAACGTTCGTTTGAGACCAAAGAAGGCGAGAAGCGCACGGTGTACGAGCTCGACGTCGATGAGGTCGGTCCCTCGCTGAAGTTCGCTACCGCCAAGGTCACCAGGGCCTCTCGATCCGGCGGTGGAGGCGGCGGTGGAGGTGGCGGCGGCTACGGCGGCGGCCAGCCCGGCCCCAGCGGCGGCGCACCGTCCGGCGGCGGCTCCAGCGGCGCATCCGCCTCCGACGATCCCTGGGCCAGCGCGCCCGTCGGTGGCGGCGGGGGTTGGTCCGACGAGCCCCCTTTCTAGTTCCCCCATAGACATCGCTGACCAGGAGAGACGCACCCGATGGCCAAGCCACCGCCCCGCAAGCTCAAAAAGAAGGTCTGCCAGTTCTGCAAGGACAAGGTGACCTACGTCGACTATAAGGACACCGGCCTACTCCGCAAATACATCTCGGATCGCGGGAAAATCCGCGCTCGGCGAGTCAGCGGCAACTGCAGTCAGCATCAGCGCGACGTTGCCGTCGCGGTCAAGAACAGCCGCGAGATGGCGCTGCTGCCCTACACCAGCACCGCCCGATAAGGGGCTGACGACGTGAAGCTGATCCTCACCGCCGATGTCGCCCACCTCGGTGCACCCGGCGATTCAGTCGAGGTGGCCGACGGCTATGGCCGCAACTACCTCGTGCCGCAGGGTCTGGCGATCTTGGCCACCCGTGGCGCGGAGAAGCAGGTCGCGACGATCCGCCGTGCTCGGCAGGTCCGCGAGGTTCGCGACCTCGGCCATGCCAACGAGATCAAACAGTCCCTGCAGAGCCTGGCGGTCTCGCTGCCGGCCCGCGCCGGCGACGGCGGCAGGCTGTTCGGTTCGATCACCTCGGCCGACGTCGTCGCGGCAATTGCGAAGGCCGGTGGTCCCAAGCTGGACAAGCGGTCGGTCACCATCAAGCACGCCATCAAGTCGGTCGGAACACACTCGGTCGCTGTCAAGGTGCACTCCGAGGTCGAGGTGCCGCTCACTGTCGAGGTCGTACCGGCCTGATCCGCGAGACCCAGCAGGTACGACGACCCGGTCCCCCTTTGGTGGGACCGGGTCGCGCTGGCCCCGAAGCTGTCTTTGGCGGGCGACCGTGTGTTGCGACTGCCTGGGCTGAGGTGCGGAGCGGCCCGCACATGCCCACCGGCCCGACGCGGTTTTCCACAGCTTGGCTGTAGCGCGGTTTTGTCGGTGCCACGTGGTGCCATGCACGGATGGAGCTCATCGACGCCGGGCTGTTCCCCGACCCGCCACGACGCCTTCCCCGAGAGACGCACGCGGCTGTCTTCGGGGCATTGCCCTGCCGGCTCGCCCATGAGCTCGACGAACCGTCGGTGGCCGCGCTCGTGGCCGACCTCCTGGGCCGTGGCTGGCGGTCCGGCCAGCTCGCCGCTCGGGTCGGTGGCTGCCCTGCCGCCGCCGACCCGGCACATGGTGTCCACGCGTTGCTGCAGGCGCTGCAGGACGAGCCGACCCCCGAGCAACGCTCTGCCGCAGAGCGCGCCCGGCGCGCGGCCGCGGTACCGGATCGGCCCGTACCTGCCTCGGCGCAGGTCAAGGCCCGTTACCTCACCCAGATCCGGCGCGAGCTTGGCTTGGCCCCCGCCCCGGCCCGCACGCCCACTGCCCGACTACGTCCGCCGTGTTCGCTGTGCGGTGCTGAGAGCGGCTTCTTCGTCACCCGTCGGGTGCGGCTGTGTACCTCCTGCGTCCGAGCGCTCGAACTCGGGCAGGCGAGGTTGGTGGCGGCCGGGTGACGGGCCAATTTCTTCATCCACAAGCTGGCAGCCAGCTGTCGGGCAACCTGCAAGCGGCTTCGTCGATTCGCCCAGGGTGATGTCCCCAGGCCACCGCCTACGTGTCCACAGCGCCACGCCACGTTGTCCCCACGGTGTCCACAGCGCTCTCCACACCCGGCCCGCCGCGCCACGCCCGGGCATGCCACGACCGGTCCAGCCGACCGGTAGAACTCTTACGGGCCAGCCGATTGGGCGGCCTGGCCGGTGACCCAGCGAGCAGAGGTGCGTGACGTGAGCGAGCGGGTCGTCGAGCTGCCACGCTCGTCCAGTCCCTTCACGTCGGCAGCGCCGGAGTTCGAGCGAACCCCGCCGCAGGACGTCGAGGCTGAGCAGTCCGTCCTCGGTGGCATGTTGTTGAGCAAGGACGCCATCGCAGACGTCATCGAGGCCCTACGGTCGGGCGATTTCTACCGTCCAGCGCATCAGACGATCTTCGACGTGATGGTCGAGCTGTACGGAAAAGGGGAGCCGGTCGATCCGATCACCGTGTCGGCGGAGCTGACCAAGACCGGCGACCTCGGGCGAGTGGGCGGCGCCCCCTACCTGCACACCCTGTCCTCCAGCGTTCCCACCGCCGCGAACGCCGGCTACTACGCAAAGATCGTTGCTGAGCGGGCAATTCTGCGGCGTCTCGTCGAGGCTGGCACGCGGATCGTGCAGCTGGGCTACTCCTCCGGTGGCGGCGAAGTCGACGACCTCGTCGACCGGGCCCAGCAGACCGTCTACGACGTCACCGAGCGGCGTACGAGCGATGACTACACGCTGCTTGAGGACCTCATGCAGCCGACGATGGACGAGCTCGAAGCCATCGGTGGCCGCAGCGGAGCGATGTCCGGCGTGCCCACCGGCTTCGTCGACCTCGACGCGCTGACCAATGGGCTGCATCCCGGTCAGCTCATCGTGATCGCCGGCCGGCCTGGCCTCGGCAAGTCGACGTTGGGCCTGGACATCGCCCGGAGCGCCTCGATCAAGCACGGTCTGACGTCGGTCATCTTCTCCCTCGAGATGGGCAAGACCGAGATCACGATGCGGTTGTTGTCTGCCGAGGCCAGGGTGCCGCTGCACCACATGCGATCGGGTTCGATGACCGACGACGACTGGGCTCGCCTGGCCCGCCGGATGGGTGAGGTGGCGGAGGCGCCGCTGTACATCGACGACTCGCCGAACCTCACGATGATGGAGATCCGGGCCAAGGCCCGCCGCCTCAAGCAGCGCAAAGAGCTGCGGCTTATCGTTATCGATTACCTCCAGCTGATGACCGGTAACAAGAAGGCGGAGAGCCGACAGCAGGAGGTCTCCGAGCTGAGTCGAAACCTCAAGCTGCTGGCCAAGGAGCTGGAAGTTCCGGTGATCGCGATGAGTCAGCTCAACCGAGGCGCCGAGCAGCGCACCGACAAAAAACCGATGCTGTCTGACCTTCGGGAGTCTGGTTCGATCGAGCAGGACGCCGATGTGGTGGTGCTCCTGCACCGCGAGGACGCGTACGAGAAAGAGAGCCCACGGGCCGGCGAGGCGGACTTCATCGTTGCCAAGCACCGCAACGGCCCGACCCAGACGATCACGGTGGCGTTCCAGGGCCACTACAGTCGGTTCGTTGACATGAGCTCCAGCTAGCCAATGAGCTGTCGCTACGGGCCTGCAGGGATCCGGCAGCTCGAGGCGTCGAGGGTCGCTCGTGCCGACAGAACGGCGGCATGAAGCCACCGCCCAACTGCCGCCCGGGGGGGGGAGCTCACCGCATCAGAACCGCCCTGCGCTGCGGCCACAGCAGGAACACGCCACGGGACAGCGCAGTGGCCTGACTCAGTCTCACCAAGGCCAAACGATGGGGACGAAGGACACCGCCTGGGGATCGTCGGCGGTCAAGTTGTTGTGTCTCGAACCCACGAGGCTGCACTGGGAGCGCCGCACGGCGGCCGGAAAGTTTTGCAGCGGGTCGGCGGTCGCCGGGACGTTTTGCCGCAAGAACTGCTGGGGCTGGCGTGTTGTCAGCTTCAGCTGCGCGCCCAGCGCTGGCAGCAGCCGGGTCTGCAATTGGGCACCCATCGCGGACATCGTGGTCAGCATGCCCTGCGCCCGCGTCACGAGGGCCGCCGTGGAGACGGACGTGAGGTTGTTGTTGCGCTGGCTTGCGGGAGCGCCTTCAAGCCCGCGTCGACTCCCCGACCACCATGGCTGGTTGGCAGAAGTGGCTGTTCCCGGCCCTTGCTCACAACGCCCCAACCCGGTGGAGCGCTTTGAGCTGCCGAACGAGCGCAGCATCGTCATGGGCAGTG
Source organism: Frankiales bacterium (assembly GCA_043762595.1). Taxonomy (GTDB): domain Bacteria; phylum Actinomycetota; class Actinomycetes; order Mycobacteriales; family SCTD01; genus JAYSQK01. The sequence goes on along the minus strand of JAYUMN010000101.1, from coordinate 23,589 downwards.
AGGGCGGGTCCTGGCAGAGCGGTTTCGCCATGGCTCGTACACGTGGCGGCGAGGTGGACTGAGCGATGCCAGCGTTCGACAATGCCGACCAGCGATGGTTGCGCTGTGGCGCGCATCACTCCTACGGTCGCGATATCGCACCACGACCAGGCGGGCAGCGTTGCCCGCCGCGGAGGGAGATTCGTGACAGAGGTTGTCAAGCAACGGACCCTGTTAGCTGAGATGTCGGCGGAGTTCGCCGGCACCATGATTCTTATCTTGTTCGGAGTGGGCGTCGTCGCCCAGGTCGTTGCTGCCGGGGTAGGCAACCACGACAGCATCACCTGGGCCTGGGGGCTCGGCGTGACGATGGGCGTCTACGTCGCGGCCCGCATCAGTGGCGCCCACCTCAACCCGGCGGTCACCATCACGCTGGCGCTGTTCCGGGGATTCTCCTGGGCGAAGGTGGCGCCGTACGCCCTGGCCCAGATTCTCGGTGCGTTCGTCGCGGCCCTGATCGTGCGCTGGAATTACAGCGAGGTCCTGTTCAAGATCGACCCTGTGCACACAATCAAGACGCAGGGCGTATTCTCGACGCTGCCCGGTAACGGCGCCCTGCCGGTGGGCACGGGCGGAGCGTTCCGCGACCAGATCATCGGTACCGCCATCCTGCTGTTTCTCATCCTGGCGGTGACCGACATTCGGAGCAGCGTCCCTGCGGCCAACCTGGCGCCGCTCATCGTCGGCCTGATCGTCGTGGCGATCGGCATGGCGTGGGGCGCGGACGCCGGCTACGCGATCAACCCGGCCCGCGACTTCGGCCCCCGCTTGGCCTCCTACCTCACCGGCTTCGGTCATGCCTGGCGCGATCAGAACAACAACCTTTACTTCTGGGTGCCGATTGCGGGTCCGCTGATCGGTGGGCCGCTCGGCGCAGTGCTGTACGACCAGCTCGTCGGCCGCCACCTGCCGGTGTCCGACGAGGGCGAGGAGCCGGGCCGGGCCCACACCGAACCCCGTGACAGCAGTGGCCAGGCAGCCCTGGACGAGCAGATGAGCGAGCGTACGACCCACACCGCATCCAGGGAGAGGATCCTCAGCTAATGGCTGACTTCGTAGGCGCCGTCGACCAGGGCACCACCAGTACCCGATTCATGATTTTCGACCACGCAGGTAACGAGCAGGGCAAGTACCAGCTCGAGCACGAGCAGATCATGCCGAAAGCCGGCTGGGTGGAGCACAGTCCGGTTGAGATCTGGGAGCGCACGAGCTCAGTCGTCCGCAACGCCATCAACGCGAAAGGGCTGTCGGCGTCGGACTTTGCGGCCTGCGGGATCACCAACCAACGTGAGACGACCGTGGTGTGGAACCGCCGTACCGGTCGGCCGTACTACAACGCGATTGTCTGGCAGGACACCCGCACGGACCGGATCGCCTCGGCCTTGGAGCGGGAGGGCAAGGGTGACGTCATTCGGCAGAAGACCGGTCTTCCCCCCGCAACATACTTCTCGGGCGGCAAGATCCAGTGGATCTTGGAGAACGTACCCGGCGCCCGTGAGGACGCCGAGAAGGGTGATGCAGTCTTCGGAAACACCGACAGCTGGCTGACCTGGAACCTCACCGGCGGCGTGCACGGCGGCGTGCACGTGACGGACGTGACGAACGCGAGCCGCACGATGCTGATGGATCTCGAGACGCTGGACTGGGACGACGAGTTGCTGTCGTTTTTCAACATTCCGCGCCAGATGCTGCCCGAGATACGGCCGTCCTCGGAGCCGAACGGCTACGGCACGCTGGCCGCGGACGGGCCGCTCGGCGGCGAGGTCCCGCTGACGGGCATCCTGGGCGACCAGCAGGCTGCCACGGTCGGGCAGGTCTGCTTCGCCGTCGGCGAGGCAAAGAACACCTACGGCACCGGCAACTTCCTGCTGCTGAACACCGGTGAGGAGGTCGTGCGGTCCAAGAGCGGACTGCTCACGACGGTCTGCTATCAGTTCGGCAAGGACAAGCCGATCTACGCCCTGGAGGGCTCGATCGCTGTCACCGGCTCGGCCGTGCAGTGGTTGCGCGACCAGCTCGGGATCATCAGTGGTGCAGCGCAGAGCGAGTCGCTCGCCCGGCAGGTTGAGGACAACGGCGGCGTGTACTTCGTACCGGCATTCTCCGGGTTGTTCGCGCCGTACTGGCGCTCCGACGCCCGTGGCGCGATCGTCGGGCTGTCGCGGTTCAACACCAACGCCCACCTGGCGCGCGCAACCCTGGAGGCGATCTGCTACCAGAGCCGGGACGTCGTGGATGCCATGGCGAAGGACTCGGGGGTCGACCTGGACGTCTTGAAGGTCGACGGCGGCGTGACGACCAACAAGCTGTGCATGCAGCTACAGGCCGACATCCTGGGCGTGCCCGTGAGCAAGCCCGTCGTGGCCGAGACGACGGCGCTCGGGGCGGCGTACGCGGCGGGTCTGGCGGTGGGCTTCTGGAAGAACACCGACGAGCTGCGAGCGAACTGGAATGAGGACGAGCGCTGGTTGCCTACCTGGAGCAAGGATCAACGCGAAGCCGGCTACGCCGGCTGGAAGAAGGCCGTCGAGCGGACGTTAGATTGGGTTGACGTGCAGTGAACGACGTCCACGAGACCTTCCGATGTGTGAGGCAGAGCCGATGAGTGACAGCGCGACGACGGCCACGACAACGCAACGACCCGCCAACCTGTCGGCGTTGTCCGACCAGAGCCGGACAGCGGCGATGGCGTCGATGGTCGAGGGAGAGCTCGACCTGTTGGTCATCGGCGGTGGGGTGGTCGGCGTGGGCTGCGCCTTGGACGGCGTCACCCGCGGCCTGAGGGTCGCCATGGTCGAGGCGAGGGACTGGGCGAGCGGCACCTCGAGCAGGTCGAGCAAGCTGTTGCACGGCGGCCTGCGCTACCTGGAGATGCTCGACTTCGCACTGGTCTCCGAAGCCCTGAAGGAGCGCGGTCTGCACCTGCAACGACTCGCCCCACACCTCGCCCGGCCGGTGTCGTTTCTCTATCCGCTGACCCACCGGGGCTGGGAGCGGCCCTACGTCGGGGCGGGCATCGCGCTGTACGACGTCATGGCTATCGCCGGTGGCAACGCCCGCGGGCTGCCCCACCACACGCACATGTCTAAGCGGCGGGCGCTCCGCGAAGCGCCGTGTCTCAAGCCGGAGTCGCTGACCGGCGCGGTGCAGTACTGGGACGCCCAGGTCGACGACGCACGTCACGTCATGATGATCGCCCGGACGGCAGCGGCGTACGGCGCAGAGTGCGCCAGCCGGGTCAAGGTCGTCTCCTTCCCGCGGGAGGGTGAGCGGGTCACCGGTGCCAACCTGGTCGACCTGGAAACGGGCCGCAAGTTCGTGGTGCGGGCCAAGCAGGTCATCAACGCCACCGGGGTCTGGACCGACGACACGCAGGCGATGGTCGGCAGTCGCGGTCAGTTTCATGTCACCGCCTCGAAAGGCATTCACCTGGTCGTGCCGCGCGACCGGATCCAGTCAAACACCGGGCTGATTCTGCGGGCCGAAAAAAGCGTGCTGTTCGTCATCCCATGGGGCCGGCACTGGATCGTGGGCACCACCGACACCGAGTGGACCCATGACAAGGCGCACCCCGCGGCCACAGCACGGGACATCGACTACGTGCTCGGCCACGTCAATGCGGTCCTGCAAACGCCACTGACGCACCAGGATGTCGAAGGCGTGTACGCCGGGCTGCGGCCGCTGCTGTCCGGCGAGTCCGACGCGACGAGCAAGCTCTCCCGGGAGCACGTCGTCGCCCATCCCGTGCCCGGGCTGGTGGTGGTGGCCGGCGGCAAGTACACGACCTACCGGATCATGGCCAAAGATGCGGTCGATGAGGCCACTCGCTCGCTGGACGAGCGGGTCCCCGAGTCGGTCACCGATGACGTGCCGCTCGTCGGTGCCACGGGCTACCAGGCGCTGTGGAACCAGCGGCACATCCTCGCGGCGCAGTCCGGGCTGCACGTCGCACGGATCGAACACCTTCTGAAGCGGCAGGGCACGCTCATCACCGACCTGCTCGACCTGGTGGCAGCTGACCCGTCGTTGGGCGATGTGATGGAGGGCTCGACGGACTATCTCCGGGTGGAGGTGGTGTATGCCGCCTCGCACGAGGGTGCCCGGCACCTGGACGACGTGCTGGCCAGGCGCACGCGACTCTCGATCGAGACCTGGGACCGCGGCGTGAACGCCGCCCCGGACGCGGCCCGTCTGATGGCCGGGGTGCTCGGCTGGGACGATGCCCAGGTCGAGCGGGAGGTAACGACGTACCTCGAGCGGGTCGCGGCCGAGCGCGCGTCGCAGCAGGAGCCCGATGACGCCGGCGCGGACCAGGTCCGGCTTTCGGCACCCGACCTGGTGCAGGCGTCCTAGCGATCGCGGTTCGGGGTCTGCTGCACCCAACCGAACGTGTGCTCGACCGCCCGCTGCCAGTTGGCGTACTCCGAGGCGCGCCGGGCCGGTGCCATCTGCGGCTGCCACTGCCCGGCACGGTGCCAGTTGCCCCGAAGCCCAGCCAGGTCTGGCCAGTAGCCGACAGCGAGGCCCGCGGCATAGGCCGCACCGAGCGACACCGTCTCGGTCACCATCGGACGCACGACCGGTACGTCGAGCACATCCGCCAGCTGCTGCATCAGCAGGTTGTCTGCCGTCATCCCGCCGTCCACCCGCAGCATTGCAAGGGTCAGCCCTGAGTCGGCGTTCATCGCGTCGACGACCTCGCGGGTCTGCCAGGCAGTGGCCTCCAGCACGGCACGGGCCAGGTGGGCCTTGGTGATGTAGGACGTCAGCCCGACGATGACCCCTCGGGCCTCGCTGCGCCAGTGCGGGGCGAACAGACCCGAGAACGCCGGCACGATGTAGCAGCCGCCGCTGTCCTCGACGGTCAGGGCCAGCGTCTCGATCTCAGCCGCGCTGCCGATCAACCCAAGGCCGTCCCGGAACCACTGCACCAGCGAGCCGGTGACCGCGATCGGCCCCTCCAGCGCGTACACCGCCGGTTCGTCACCGACCTTGTACGCCACGGTGGTCAGCAGCCCGTGCGTCGAGCGCACCACGTCGGCGCCGGTGTTCAGCAGCAGGAAACTGCCGGTGCCGTAGGTGCACTTGGCCTCACCAGGTGAGAAACAGGTCTGGCCGAACAGCGCGGCCTGCTGGTCCCCGAACGCCGCCGCGATCGGCGTCCCCGGGCTGACGGTCGTGGCCCGGGCGTACACCTCACTGGACGAGCGGATCTCCGGCAGCATGGCCCTCGGCACCGCGAAGGCCGCCAGCAACGGCTCGCTCCAGGCGAGCGTCGTGATGTCCATCAGCATGGTGCGGCTGGCGTTGGTCACGTCCGTGATGTGCAGCCCCCCGTCCGGCCCGCCGGTGAGGTTCCAGATCAGCCACGAGTCCATCGTGCCGAACAGCACGTGACCGCGCTCGGCCTTCGCCCGTGCGCCGGGTGTGTGGTCAAGGAGCCACTTGAGCCGTGGGCCGGCGAAGTAGGGCGCCAACGGTAGGCCGCACAGATCCCGGAACCGGTTGGCGCCGCCGTCGGCCACCAGGTTGGCCACCAGGTTGGCGGTGCGGGTGTCCTGCCAGGTCACGGCGTTGCCCAGCGGCCGACCGGTGTGCCGGTCCCACAGCACGGTGGTCTCGCGCTGGTTGGCGATCCCGATCGCCGCCAGGTGATCGGGAGTGACGCCAGCTTGCGCCAGTGCGCGCGGCACGACGGCACTCACGTTGCGCCAGATCTCGGCGGCATCGTGCTCGGCCCAGCCCGGTCGGGGCATCAGCTGCCGGTGCTCCTGCTGGGCGACGGAGACGAGCCGTCCACCTTGATCGAACAGGATGCACCGGGTGGAGGTCGTCCCCTGGTCGATCGCCGCGACCAGCCGCTGCACCGGACGACGGCCCGGCGGTGTTGGGACAGTCATCGGCGCCGGGCAGCCAGTTCACGTGCGATGGCGCCCGCGGCATCGCAGACCTGAGTGATCAGCGCCGGCCGGGGCGCACCGCTCTGGCCGCAGAGCCGGTCGACGGGGCCCGAGACGCCGATCGCGCCGACGACCAGCCCACCGCGGTCCCGGACCGCGGCGGCCAGGCCGGCCTCTCCCATCCGCAGTTCCGCGTACTCCAGTGCCCAGCCGCGTGCGCGGATCAGGGTCAACTCGGCTGCCAGCTGCGCCGGCATGGTCAGGGTCAGGGGCGTGAACGCGGCCAGTGGCCGCCGCATCGCGCAGGCCGCGGCATGAGCATCGAAGGCAAGCAGGACCTTGCCGAGCGCGCAGGCATGCACTGGCAGGCTGCTGCCCGTGTCGACCGCCTGCACCGAGTCATCCGGCCGGAATACGTGATGGACGACCAGCACGCTGTCGTCGAGCAGCATCCCGATCCGGACCGCTTCATGGGAGCGGGCCGCGAGCGGGTCCGCCCAGTTGATGGCCAGCGAGCGGAGCTCGTTGGCGTCGAGATAGCTGTTGCCCAGATGCAGGAGATCCGCCCCGGGCCGGTAGCGGCCGCTGTCCTGGTCTTGCTCGACGAAGCCGACCTTCTGCAGGGTGCGCAAGATGCCGTGGACCGTGCCTTTGGCCAGACCCAGCGAGCCAGCGACCTCGCCGAGCGCGAGCGGGCCGGTCCCCCCTGCAAGCAGCCGCAGTATGGCGGCGGCTCGCTCGATCGACTGCACCGAGCCCGGCAACTCCGGGTCCTTTTCTCGCGCTTGGAAGCGGCTAGGCCGACTCGACCGCATCAGCGGCCGGGGGCGGTGTCGGGAGTATCGGGCGCGCGAGCCGGCTGCGGGCGCCCAACCAGATCGACGTGGTCAACACCAGGATCGTCTCCAGCCCCGCTTCGATGCCGGCCACCACGTCGGTGCCTAGAGCGAGCATGGTGGGTCACCAGAGTCTGCCTCACTCCGGTGCAGCATGCTGGGAAACCCATCGGGCTCGCCGACCGAGCGGCAATCCCGTCATGCGTTGTCTCGGTCTACGGCGGCGAGCAGTCCGGCGGCCGGCAGTCGACGCAGGCGGCGTCGCGCAGCACGGTGTTCCAGTTGGCGCCGGGCAGGCTTTCGCCGAGCGTCACAGAGGTCTCACCGGCATCACGGGTGCGGTGGGCCCGCAGCCGCCCGCCTGCGGGGAGCCGCGCCAGGTCGGCCGTGACCGGGACGACCCAGACGGTGCCCGGGGTGCGTGGCGAGGCCAGCGCCACAAAGCCGAAGTCACCCGGCAGGCCCTCGGCGATCCTCCTGCCAGGTCCTCCCCAGATCGTCCGACCACCGGACCGGCGGGCCCCAATGCTCGCTCTGCACTCCGGCGAGCACCCGCACCGGCGTACGCCGGGTATCGACCGCGACCGAGGCGACTTCCTGGCCTAGCAGGTGCGGTGGCTCGAGGGACCAGGTCGTCCGGTCCTCGCTGCGGGCGAGCCACAGCCCCTTGCGGGTACCGATGGCGAGCAGGACGCTCAGGTGCACTCCCAGGGGCGGTCCGGCCGGCACCTTGATCGCACCGTAGCCCCAAGACGGGTCGGCAGGTCAGCAGCTGGGTTTGTACGATGAACCGCTCGACGACGACAGGTGGAGCAAGCATGGAAACCCGACGGCTCGGCCGGCTCGAGCACCGCAGCTCGGTCCTCATCTATGGCGCCGCGGCACTTGGTGAAGTGCCGCAGGATGTGGCCGAGGCCTCGCTCGACCAGGCACTCGACGGTGGCATCAACCACTTCGACGTGGCGGCCAGCTACGGCGAGGCGGAGCTGCGGATGGGGCCGTGGGTGGCCCGGGTACGCGACCGGATCTTCCTGGCCAGCAAGACTGGTGACCGCAGCGCCGCCGAGGCCCGACACAGCATCGAGGCGTCGCTCACCCGCCTGCAGACCAGCTCGCTGGATCTGCTGCAGCTGCACGCGATCGGCGATCTGGAGCAGCTCGACCTCGCCACCGGCAACGGTGGCGCGCTCGAGGCCGCGATACAGGCGCAGGCAGAGGGCTTGATCGGTGCCGTCGGGATCACCGGTCACGGGCACCAGGCCCCGGCGACCCACCTCGAGGCGCTGCGCAGATATCCCTTTGCCACCGTGATGACCCCGCTGAACGCCTCGCTGTGGCAGGACTGCGACTACCGGCGGTCCTACGAGGCGCTCGTTGAACAGGTGCGCAGCCAGGACGCTGGGCTGCTGACCATCAAGGCGGTGGCCCGCCGCAACTGGCCGGGCGTCACCGCCGGCCAGCCGGTCGGCAAGCAGGCCCATGACACGTGGTACGAACCGCTCACTGATCAGCGCGCCATCAGCGCGGCCACGGCCTGGGTCCTTGACCACGACGAGCTGACCGCCATGACGACCCCGGGCGACGTCCGGCTGCTCGGCATGTTGCTGGCCGCGGAGCGTGACCGGATGCCGCTCGACCAGGCCGTCGCCGTCCTCGAGGCGGTGCCCGACTACAGCTCGCCGTTCGTCACGATGCCCTTCTGATCCGGACTGTGCCAGGCTGCGGGCATGGTCCTCGAAGTCGCCCTCCTTGATGTCACACCTGGTACAGAGCAGGCATTCCGCGACGCATACGCACAGGGCCGCAGGCTGATCGAGGCGTCCAGCGGTTACCGATCGATGCGGATGACGCAGGGCATCGAGACGCCGACCCGCTTCGTGCTGCTGGTCGAATGGGATGCCGTCGCATCGCATGAAAATTTCCGGGCCAGTGACGACTTCGGCACGTGGCGCGCCCTCGTCGGCCCGCACTTCGCCGGGCCGCCGAGGGTCGAGCACTTCAACGACGTCTGAGCTGGTCAGGCATGTGACCCGCATCCATGACGACGAGCACGTCCTGGACGGGGACCGCTCCTCATCGCCCCGGCGTTGTGATAGAGGCAAGTCCTGACAACGAGGAGCACCAGATGTCTTTGTCCAGCACCCTCAAGCAGCGCCGCCGCCAGCGTGAGTTGATCCGCGCTCTCGCCGCCGCCCCCACCCCCGAAAGCCGGCACGAGATCCGCGCGCTGATTGCCCGCCGCTAGGGGCTGTACGTCGCACCTGGGGCGCGCCGGCGGTGCAGTCCCCGGCCAGCCTCAGCAGCCCTCGGCCGGCCCGCCGACCACGGCTGCCGCAGCGCAGCCAGCCGGCGACGAACCAGTGCCGCGGCGCAGCCAGCTGATCCGAAAGCACCGGACGGCGCGGCGATCAGTCCTGCACGCGGCCGGTCTCCCGCCGTACGCGTAGGGCCGCGAGCAGCAGCCCGGCGGCGAAGCAGGCGCCCGCACCCTCGCCCGCGCGCAAGCGCAGATCGAGCAGCGGCTCCAAGCCGAGCTGGGCCAGGACAAGCGGGTGCGCACGTTCCCGGCTGCGCTGACCGGCCACCAGGTTGGCCGTGATGGCCGGCTCGAGCCTTGCGGCCAGGAGCGCCGCCGCCGAGGTGAGCAGCCCGTCCGTCACGACCACGGCACCGGCCCGGGCTGCACCGAGGACGACCCCGGTGAGCAGCGCGACCTCCGGCCCACCGAGCGCGGTCAGCGCCACCATCGGCTCGTGCAGCGCCCGGTCCGCGAGCCGGGCCAACGCCCCCGCCACCACCTCGCGTTTCCGGTCCAGCATCGCGGTGTCGGCGCTTGCACCGAGCCCGACGGCGAGCTCCGGTGTCAGGTCGAGCAGCCCCGCGACTAGCGCCGAAGCGATCGTCGTGTTGCCAATGCCGACCTCGCCGAGGGCGATCAGGCCCCGGCCGGCAGCGCGCTCACCCAGCGCCCGACCGCGTTCGAGAAGCACATCGGCCTGCTGCGCCGTCAGCGCGTCGGTGTGCAGCAGGTCCCCGCTGCTGGCTCCGGCGTCGACCACCTCGACGGCAAGCCCGGCGCTGGCGGCCGCGACGGTGCCCAGTGCCCGGCCCTGTCGCGCGGCGGCGAGGACGTCTTCGGTCACGCTGCCGGCGAAGGCCGACACGCCGAGTTCGGCGACCCGGTGCGAGGCACCGACCAGGACCAGCGAGCCCGTCGTGAGCCCGCCGTGCCCGAGCGCGACGACCTTGTCCACCGCCCGGTCGAGTACGCCGAGCGAGCCCGGCGGGGTGAGCAGCCGGTCGGCTGCATCGCGGGCGCCGACGACCTGGCGCTGCGCGGGCGCCCGCAGCCGGCTCACCGGGGCGGACGGCGACGCCGTTGGCCAGCGGTCGGTGAGGACGACATCGGACAGCGGCTGCCGACGGGACCAGCCGGCGCGCTCCAGCCCGGGTGCGCGATTGCGTTCGTCGGGCCAACCCAGGCACAGCCAACCGAGGGTGACCACCCCGTCTGGCAGGCCCAGCAGTTCGGCAAGTCCGACGGGGTCGAACAGAGTCACCCAACCGAGCCCGAGCCCCTCGGCGCGTGCCGCCAGCCAAAGGTTCTGAATGGCGCACGCGCACGACCACAGATCAGCGTCCGGGAAGGTCGCTCGACCCAGTACTCCCGTTGCCGGGGTCCGGCGGTCACAACACACGACGACGCCCAGCGGCGCCTCCCGGATGCCCTCGAGCTGCAGGTCGAGCAGGTGCCTGGCCGCCTCCGGTTCGAGCAGCGCTGCCTGGGCGAGCCGTTCCTGATCGGCCATCCAGGCCGCCCGCTCCCGGACGGCCGGGTCGCGGACGACGATGAAGCGCCACGGCTGGGAATGCCCAACCGACGGCGCAGCGTGCCCCGCCCCGAGCACCCTGGTGAGCAGCGAGTCGCCGACGGCGTCGGGCCGGAATCGGCGTACGTCGCGCCGACCGACGATCACGTCGTACAGCCCCTGCCGGACCGAGCGGTCGAAGGCCCATGCGTCCGGGGCTGCAGCGCGCTGCGCGGCGGAGGTGGGATCGCCGATCAGCGGTACGGGCCGTGGCCAGGTCATGGCAACACGGTAGGCGCCCGGCTGCGGCGGCGCCCACGAGCCGGCGGCTACTGACCGGATCAGACACGCGCGGATCTCCCCTTGCACGCAGTAACCAATCCGACACGTTCCGTGGCAGGATGGCATCGGGGCTACTGCGAACGGTCGAGCGGAGGAGGGCAAATGGACGGCAGGTCGACTGGCGCTGTCTCCGCCCGGCTGGCGCTCGGTATCACCACGGTGGCCCTGGTGACGCTGGCTTCCGCCGGCACAGCCGTCGTGGTTCGCACCGGCGCCTCCGCCGTCACTGTTGGTTCGCTGCCGCCGCAGGTCGACCTGCCGCTTGATGTCGGCGGATCCGAGCCCATCATCGTGGGTGGCCCACCCGGCCGGGTGTGGCCAGACGAGATCCAGCCGATCCGGCGGTCCGCCAGGGTGCACCCGTTCTTGGTGGGTCTGAGCCCGGCCGTGGCCAGCCGCTTCGCCCCCGTCAGCCCGGGCGCAGTCCAAACGAGCTTCAGCGACCGCGCCCAGCCACGGCCGATTGGGCCGCTTATCCCCACCGCCCCGGCGGCATCCCAGCCGGCCGGCGCCGCGCCGACCCAGACGTCCCCGGTCGACAACCAGCCGGTTCCGGTCTCGGCCGCCGGCCCGGCCCCGGTCCAGCGACCAACGACTGCTCCGCGCACACCTGCGACTGACCCGGCGAGGGGGGGAACGTCCGCGGTCGCCGTTGCCCTCCCCGGTCGGCCAGGATCGCCCGAGGTGGTCGGTACCACCGTGCCGGCCGCCTTGACGGCGGCAGCCGCCCTGGCTCGCCATGGCCGTCCGAGCACTCGGGGTGACCAGCCCACCCCACCAGCCGAGCAACCGATCGGGCAATGGACGGGGCAACCGGCGACTCACCCCCTCGTCGAGATCACGGTCAGGCACCGGGCCGAGCAACCGGCCGTGGTCCTGCCGGCCCGCGTCGAGGGCCCGGCGTACCCCGGGAACAGGCCACCGGCCGGTGGTCACCCCGACGGCGGGGATGACCGGCAGGCTGGTTGGGCCGGCCGCCAGCAGCCAAACAACAACGTCGATCAGCGCCCCGACGACAACGCCGACCGGCACGGGTCCGGCGGTGCCGACGTACGGGGGCCCGACAGCGCTGGAGACGAGCACGGGCACGGTAACCGGCCCTCCTGACCGCCCCCACACCGGGCGAGACGCAGATCACATCGCTCGCCGCGGATCTGACACGATGAAGGCCTGACCCACGCTGGCACCGTCATTGCTTGCCGCACACCCCGCGGCGACCGACGGCGCTGGCACCGGCCACTGCCGTACCCGGCGACCCCAGGGCGGCAGCCGAGCACGAGGAGCCCGCGCGTGACCATGACCAAAGGACCCCAGCCGGCCAGCAGCGGCACGACCGGGCCGGAGCTGGTCCAGCTCCTGTCGCCTGAGGGCGAGCGGGTCCACCACCCCGACTACGACATCGACCTGTCCGACGACGACTACCGCGCGCTCTACCGCGATCTCGTCCTGGTCCGCCGCATCGACGTCGAGGCGACCGCCCTGCAGCGCCAGGGTGAGCTCGGGATCTGGGCGGCCCTGCTCGGTCAGGAGGCGGCCCAGGTCGGCTCGGGCCGCGCGATGCGCAGCCAGGATTTTGCCTTCCCGACCTACCGCGAGCACGGGGTCGCCTGGTGCAAGGGCGTCGATCCGCTCACCCTGCTCGGGCTGTTCCGCGGCGCCAGCAAGGGTGGCTGGGACCCGCAGGAGAAGCGCTTCAACCTATACACGATCGTGATCGGGTCGCAGACGCTGCACGCCACCGGCTACGCGATGGGGATCACCAAGGACGGCGCCGTCGGCGATCCCGAGACGGGCGAGGCGGTGATCGCCTACTTCGGCGACGGTGCGAGCAGCCAGGGCGACGTCAACGAGGCGTTCGTCTGGGCCAGCGTCTACAACTCGCCGATCGTGTTCTTCTGCCAGAACAACCAGTGGGGCATCTCGACGCCGACGTCCACCCAGAGCCGGATCCCGCTCTACAAGCGGGCCGAGGGCTTCGGCTTCCCCGGCGTACGCGTCGACGGCAACGACGTGCTCGCGGCGTACGCCGTGACGCGCAAGGCCCTCGACGCCGCGCGCACCGGGCAGGGGCCGACGCTGATCGAGGCGTTCACCTACCGGATGGGCGCACACACGACCTCCGACGACCCGACCCGCTACCGGCTGTCCAGTGATCTGGAGGCTTGGAAGCTCAAAGATCCACTCGAGCGGATGAAGGCGTTTCTGTTCAAGCAGCAACTCGCCGACAGCACCTTCTTCGAAGCGCTCGACAGCGAAGCCGCCACACTCGCCGCCCGGATCCGTCGCGAGTGCCTGGCGATGCCCGATCCTGATCCGCTCAGCATCTTCGACGACGTGTACGACGAGACGACGCCGCTCCTGCAGGAGCAACGGGCCGACTTCGGGGCCTACCTCGGCGGCTTCGCGGCCGGCCACTGATGGCGCAGCTCACCCTGGCCAAGGCGATCAACGAGGGCCTGCGGGCCTCGATGGAACGCGATCCAAAGATCATTCTGATGGGGGAGGACATCGGCAAGCTGGGCGGCGTTTTCCGGGTCACCGACGGCCTGCAGAAGGACTTCGGCGAGGATCGCGTCTTCGATACCCCGCTGGCCGAGTCGGGCATCATCGGCACCGCGATTGGTCTCGCGATCCGTGGCTACCGGCCGGTTTGCGAGATCCAGTTCGACGGGTTCGTCTACCCGGCCTACGACCAGATCGTCTCGCAGCTGGCAAAGATTCACTCAAGGTCCAGGGGTCAGGTCAAGCTGCCGATCACGGTCCGGATCCCGTTCGGCGGTGGCATCGGTGCGGTCGAGCACCACAGTGAGTCGCCCGAGGCCTATTTCGCGCACACCGCCGGCCTGAAGGTCGTCACCTGCTCCAACCCGGTCGACGGCCACTTCATGATCCAGCAGGCGATCGCCTCGAACGACCCGGTGATCTTCTTCGAGCCCAAGCGGCGCTACTGGGAGAAGGCCGAGGTCGATGTCACCGCGACCCCCGACCCGCTCTGGCAGGCCCGGATCGTCCGGCCCGGCACTGACCTGACGCTGATCGCCTACGGCCCGATGGTGCGCACCTGCCTCGAAGCGGCCGCCGCGGCGGCCGGTGCGGGCCACCAGCTGGAGGTCGTCGATCTGCGTTCGCTGTCGCCGCTCGACTTCGCGACCGTCCTGGCCTCGGTACGCCGCACCAGGCGCGCCGTGGTCGTGCACGAGGCCCCGTCCTTCGTGGGGTTGGGCTCGGAGATCGCCGCGCGGCTCAGCGAAGAGCTGTATTACGAGATGGAGGCGCCCGTGCTTCGGGTCACCGGGTTCGACACGCCCTACCCGCCGTCGCGGGTCGAGGAGGACTACCTGCCGGACCTCGACCGGGTGCTGCACGGCGTCGACCGCTCGCTCGCCTACTGAAGAAGGGACGCACCCGATGGGACGCATCGCGCAGTTCAGGCTGCCCGACCTCGGCGAGGGTCTGACCGAGGGCGAGATCCTGCAGTGGATGGTCCAGCCCGGCGACACGGTCGCGCTCAACCAGCCGATCGTTGAGGTCGAGACGGCCAAGGCTGCGGTCGAGGTGCCCTCGCCCTACGCCGGCGTCGTTACCGAGCTGCACCACCAGGCCGGCGAGGTCGTCGACGTCGGCGCAGTCATCATCAGCTTCGACACCGACCCGTCGGCCGGACCCCTCCCCAGCGCCGATCCTGACAATCTTGCCCAAGACACACCGCTGGACCGACCAGCCGGTCAAGATCGGCCAGCCTCGGCGGCGGACCTGCTGCCACCGGCCGCGGGCGCGCTGATCGGGGAGGTCGGTCCAACTGGGCGCACCGCCACGCTCGTCGGCTACGGCCCCAAGGACGGAGCGCTGACCCGGCGGCCCCGCACCGCCGTACCGTCAGCTGCGGCGGCCACCAGCGATTCGGCGCTGGCACCGTCACCGCCCCCCCCGCCGGCCACGGCGGCCCGGGTCTCCGCAGCGGCCGTCGGCCAGGCCGCGGCCCAGGTGTTCGCGGCGCAGCGGCCCGCTCCCGGCGGGCCGGTCCGGGCCAAGCCACCGGTCCGCAAGCTGGCGAGGGAGCGCGGGGTCGACCTCGGCGCCGTCGTCGGCACCGGGCCCGGCGGGACCATCTCGCGCGCGGACGTTGACGGCGCGAGCGCCGCCGGGACCCAGCTCGCCGCTACCCCGGCGTACGACCCGGTGACGCGCGAGCGGCGCATCCCGGTCAAGGGCGTGCGCAAGGTGATGGCGCAGGTGATGGTCGGCAGCGCGTTCAGCGCACCGCACGTGACCGAGTTCATCACGCTGGACATGACGCCGTCGATGGAGTTGCTGGCCAGGTTGCGGGCGCTACCGGAGCTCGAGGGCGTCAAGGTGACGCCGCTGCTGCTGGTTGCCAAGGCGCTGTTGCTGGCCGTCCGGCGCAACCCGGAGATCAACAGCACCTTCACCGATGACGAGATCGTCGTGAAGGACTACGTCAACCTCGGCATCGCCGCCGCGACGCCGCGCGGGCTGCTCGTGCCGAACATCAAAGACGCCGACCGGATGTCGCTCTCGGACTTGGCGCTCGCCCTGCAGGAGCTCGTCGCGACAGCTCGCGACGGCCGGACGACGCCCGCCGACCTGGCCCGCGGCACGATCACGATCACCAACGTGGGGGTGTTTGGCGTCGACACCGGCACACCGATCCTCAACCCCGGCGAGAGCGCCATCTTGTGCTTCGGTGCGGTCCGGCCGACGCCGTGGGTCGTCGACGGCCAGGTCGTCGTGCGGCAGGTCACCCAGCTTGCGCTGTCGTTCGACCACCGCAACGTGGACGGCCAGCTCGGCTCGCAGTTCCTCGCCGACATCGCCCGGGTGCTGGCCGACCCGACGACGGCGCTGGCCTGGAGTTGAGTGCGGCCAGCCCGGTCGAGGGGAGGGACCGGCCGTGAGCGAACAGCAGGACCCTTCGCAGCGGGCCCGCGACCTGGTGCGCACCCGGCGCGGCGACTACCGGGCGCCGGAGACCGGCCGTCATCACCACCTCGGCACGGCGCCGGCCCGCCAGCCGCTGCTCGAGCACGGCGGTTCGAGCTACGTCGAGACGGCCGCGGTACAGCTGGCCGAGCGGACTGTCACTCAGCTGCAGGAGCAACGCAGCCGTCAGCTTGCCGCCATGGAGCAGGCCGCCGGAGCGCTCGAGTTCGAACTCGCCGGACATGCACGGGACGCCGTCGCAGCCATCGATGCCGAGTTGGCCTTGCGGGACGTGCCCTAACCTGCGGCGGGCAACGGCCCACGATCACCGGAGGTGGCAAATGAACGGCGCCCAGGCCCTGCTCCGGACCCTCGTCGACGCCGGCGTCGACGTCTGCTTCGCCAACCCCGGGACCAGCGAGATGCACTTCGTCGCTGCCCTGGACGAGGTGCCCGAGATGCGGGCCATCCTCACGCTGTTCGAGGGCGTCGCGACCGGGGCGGCCGACGGCTACGGGCGGATGGCCGGCCGCCCCGCCGCCACCCTGCTGCACCTCGGACCCGGCCTGGCCAACGGCATCGCCAATCTGCACAACGCCCGTCGGGCGAGGACACCGCTGGTCAACATCGTGGGTGATCACGCGACCTCCCACAAGCGCCTGGATGCACCGCTCGAGTCCGACCTCGACGCCCTCGCAGGGGCGGTGTCGGGGTGGTTCCGGCGGTCCCTGGCCACCGGCGACCTGGCCGCGGACGCCGCCGCAGCGATCGCCGCGGCCTGCGCACCTCCCGGCTGCGTCGCGACGCTCGCCCTGCCCGCCGACGTGTCGTGGGGCGAGGGTGCTCGGCCTGCACCGGCGGTCCGTCGCCGGCAACCGGCCCGGGTCGGCCGGTCCACGGTGCAGGAGATCGCTGACGTCGTTCGCCGCCGCGAACCCACCGTCCTGCTGCTCGGCGGCGACGCGCTCACCGAGCAAGGGCTGTTGGCCGCGTCCCGGGTGGCGGCGCAGACCGGCGTGCGGCTGCTCTGCGAGACCTTCCCGGCCCGGCTGCCACGTGGCGCCGGGCTGCCGACCGTCAAGCAACTCGCCTACCCGCCGGAAGCGGCGCTCGCCGAGCTGGCCGGCACCAGCCACCTGCTGCTGGCCGGCGCCCGAGCGCCCGTCGCGTTCTTCGCCTACCCCGGCCTGCCTGGCGTGTTCGCCCCTGAGGACTGCCAGATCCACCTGCTGGCCGAGGCCGGCGAGGACGCGACCTCGGCGTTGCGCGACCTGGCCGAGGCGGTCGCACCGGACACCACAGCCGTCGTCGCCGCCCTGTCCCGACCGGCCCTGCCGCACGGGCGGCTCACCCCCGCGACGCTGGCCGACGTCCTGGGCGCCCTCCTGCCGGAGTGGGCCATCGTGGTGGACGAGGCGCTCACCTCCGGCGGCCAGCTCGCCGCCGCGACGGCCGGCGCGCCCCGGCACGACTGGCTGACCCTGACCGGCGGCGCGATCGGGCAGGGCCTGCCGTCGGCCGCCGGCGCGGCGGTGGCCTGCCCGGACCGGCCGGTCATCGGCGTCCAGGCCGACGGCAGCGCGATGTACACGATCGCCTCGCTGTGGACCTACGCCCGTGAGCAGCTCGACATCACCACGATCATCTGTAACAACGGGGCCTACGCCATCCTCGACGGGGAGCTGCAACGTGTTGGTGCCGCCCGCGGCGGACAGCGGGCCCGTCAGCTGCTCGACCTACGCCGGCCAGACCTCGACTTCGTCGCGCTGGCGATCGGCATGGGGGTGCCCGCCAGCCGGGCCGAGACCGCCGAGCAGCTGGCCGAGCAGCTGCGGCGCGCGCTCGCCGAACCCGGTCCGCACCTGATCGACGCCATCCTGCGCCGCCCCGGGTGATCCACGCAAGGTCGGGCACCGCACTGATCGCTGTGGCCGTGCCCAACCTTTCGTGGCTCACCGGGCGGCGCGGCGCGGCGCCGCTTCCCGCGTCGTACGACAATCTAGGAGAGGACATTGCACGGCAAGAGGGGCCACCACCATGGGGGAAGTAAGGCCCGCCGCCGTGGCCTCGGGCCCAATCCGGCCGCAACTCCCAGGCGCTACCCAACGATCCGAGGGTCAGCGGCGACCGCCGCCCGCCAGCTCGTGCAACTCGGTGGAGGTCCGGGACCGGCCGGCGGCTGCGGTGTGGTGCGCGACCGCGATGCTCGCATTGCTGGTCGTGCTCTGGTCGGTCGCCGTGCCGCTCTACCGGGCTGTCGACGAGCCGCAGCACCTGTCGACCGTGCTGCGGCTGGCCGCCGGCGACGGTTACCCCCCGCCGGGATCAGGCCGGCTCCGGCCGGAGGTCGCGGCGTCCTACCGCTACGCCGATTTTCCGGGCGGTGACGCCCGCACCTTCGTGCCGCCGCGCGCCGTCCGCGCGCTCCCGGCGCCCTTCCCGTCGTTCCGCCAGCTGGAGTCCCGGCCCGTGCCGCTGGATCAGGTCGGTCAGCCCGATCAGATGACCCAGCACCCACCCCTATGGCCGCTGCTCGCCGCCGCTGAGGTGCGCCTGCTGGGGCTTCGGGCCGTGCCGGCCGACATCGCGGTCGTCACCCTGCGGGTGCTGCAGGGTTTGCTGCTGCTTCCCCTGCCCCTGTTGATCTGGCGGACCGCGCGGCGGCTCGGCGCCGGTCGGGCCGCGGCCGCCGCGGCCGGCTTCGTCCCGCTGCTCGCGCCGCAGCTGCTGCACATCGGCGCCTCGGTGACAGACGGCGACCTGCTCCTGCTGGAGTTTGCGCTGGCCACGCCGCTGCTGGTCGCGGTCACCCAGGGGCCGCGCAGCACGACGCGGGCGGTGGCCCTGGGACTGGTCGTCACTGCCGCCTTGCTCACCAAGAGCTTCGCCCTGCTGCTGCCCGGCTGCGTCGTGCTGGCCTTCGCCGCGGGTGCCGGCTGGCGGCTGCGTCACGTCACGTGGCGGCCCTTGCTGGTCGCGCTCGGACTGCCGGTGGTGCTGGCCGGCTGGTGGTACGTGCTGCGCCTGGCCTCGACCGGTTCGATCCAGCCCTCGGGCTACCCGGACGGGTTCCTGCGCGCGCTGGCCGGCCGGCTCAGCCCAGGTGCGGCGGTCGAGATCTTTGTCGGATCGGTCCTGAAGACGTCGTGGCGCGACCTTGGCTGGTTCGAGACGCCAGGGTCGTTTACCGGCGCGCTCGCGGTGTGGCTCGCCGTGGCCGCACCGGTCGTGGTGACCCTGCGCCGGCGTGACACGCGCGGTCCGGTCGTGGTGGCCCTTGCGCCATTCGTCCTGCTGACCGGCCTGGTGTGCGCTCTGGAGGTGTCGGTCTTCGTGCACCTGCACGCGGTCTACGGGGCGCAGGGCCGCTATCTGTTCCCCGGCTTGGTCGGTGTCGCTGGGGTGGCCGCGGTGTCGCTGTCGGGAGCCGGTCGGCTCGCGACCGCCGCGCGGCTCGCGCTACCGCTCGGCTGCCTCACTGCGCAAGGCTTCGGACTGCGCCTGGCCGGGCGGTATTTCTGGGTCGGGGGCCGGTCGGCGGCGCTGGCCTGGTCACCGGTGCCGGGTGACGTCCTGGCGCCCGCAGCCGTGCTGGCTGTGCTGCTCGCCCTGGCCGCGGCGGTAGGTGTCGTCAGGTCTGGGCAGCGCGAAGGTCCGACGCCAGCTGCTGGTCGGGCCTTCGCGCGCTGATCGGGACGGCAGCCGCGCCGACTGGTCAGGAGACGCCTGGGTCGCGGATGACGCGTTCCTCGGTGACGACACCGCGGCCCACCACCCGATCGCGGCGGCCGAAGACCAGCGTGGTCATCACCAGACCGAGGATGCCGGCGGCCATCAGGATGAAGCCGACAACATGGATGTCCAAGCCGTTGAGGTTGTAGTTCACTGCGAACGCGAGGATCGCGCCGATTGCGAGCAGAAAGACGCTGACGCCGATGCCCATGGGTGTTCCTCCGAGGTCGTGTGCGACGCGGACCGCCGCGGTCAGGGCGTGGGTACCCGTGGTGGCTGTCGATCACACCCGCCCGTTTGGGTGGCCGGCGCACCGGCTCGGCGTACGTCCTAGAAGGCCGCCTCGTCGAGGTCCATCAACGACAGGTCGGTGGCCTCGGCGATGCTGCGCTGGGCGGTCAGCTGCGGCAGGACGTCGTGGGCGAACCAACGGGCGGCGGCCACCTTGCCCGTGTAGAACGCCGTGTCCCGGCTGGTCGCCGAT
This sequence comes from Frankiales bacterium, assembly GCA_043762595.1. Classification (GTDB taxonomy): domain Bacteria; phylum Actinomycetota; class Actinomycetes; order Mycobacteriales; family SCTD01; genus JAYSQK01. The sequence continues at coordinate 3,506 of JAYUMN010000101.1, read as the reverse complement.
GGCAGCGCCTCGAGGGCGACGGTGGCCTGGCGCAGCAGCAGCCAGCCGACGATGAGGTCGCCGAGGGCCATCAACGCACGGGTGGTGTTGAGCCCGACCTTGTAGACGTTGCGCGGGTCCTGCGCCGAGGCCAGCAGGTCGTTGACGCAGTGCCCGACGATGCCCTGCACATCGTCGAGTGCTTGGGCGAGCAGCTCGCGCTCGGCCACCAGCTGGCCGTCGTCTGCCTTGGTGAACTCCTGGACCTGGGCGGTGAGCGTCGCTAGCGCCTGCCCCTTGTCACGGACGATCTTGCGGAAGAACAGGTCCATGCCTTGGATCGTCGTGGTGCCCTCGTAGAGGGTGTCGATCTTGGCGTCGCGCAGGTACTGCTCGATCGGGTAGTCCTGGGTGTAGCCCGAGCCGCCAAAGATCTGCAGCGAGGTGGCGAGCAGCTCGTAGGCCTTCTCCGAGCCGTAGCCCTTCACGATCGGCAGCAGCAGGTCGTTCAGGCGAACAGCAGCCTCGTCGACGGTGCCGGCGGCGCGCCCGAGCTCGATCCGGTCCTGCGCAGTCGCGGTGTAAATGACCAGGGCCCGCATGCCCTCGGCCCAGGCCTTCTGTCGCATCAGCATCAGGCGTACGTCGGGGTGGTGGCTGATCGTGACACGCGGCGCGGCCTTGTCGGTCAGCTGCGCCAGGTCCGGACCCTGGACCCGCAGTTTGGCGTACTCGAGCGCATTGAGGTAGCCGGTCGAGAGCGTCGAAATGGCCTTGGTGCCGACCATCATCCGGGCATACTCGATCACCTCGAACATCTGCGCGATGCCGTTGTGGACGTCGCCGACGAGCGCGCCGACAGCTGGCTGCCGCTCGCCGAAGGTGACTTCGCAGGTGGTGGAGACCTTCAGGCCCATCTTCTTCTCGAGGTTGGTGACGTAGGCGCCGTTGCGCTCACCCAGCGCGCCGGTCGCCAGGTCGACGTGGAACTTCGGGACGAGAAACAGCGACAGCCCCTTGGTGCCGGGCCCGCCGTGGCCCTCGACGCCCACCGGCCGGGCCAGGACGAGGTGGTAGATGTTCTCCGGCCAGTCCCACTCGGCGCTGGTGATGAAGCGCTTGACGCCCTCGATGTGCCAGCTGCCGTCCTTCTGCTGGGTCGCGGTGGACCGGCCGGCCCCGACGTCGGAGCCGGCGTCGGGCTCGGTGAGGACCATGGTGCCGCCCCAGCCGCGCTCGATCGCGAGCTCGGCGAACCGTTGTTGGTCGGGGGTGCCGTTGCGGTGCAGGATGCTGGCGAACGCCGGGCCGGCGGCGTACAGATAGAGCGCGGGGTTGGCGCCGAGCACCATCTCCGAGCAGGCCCAGATGAGCGAGGGCGGGGCGCCGATGCCGCCGAGCTGCTCCGAGAGCGGCAGCCGGTCCCAGCCACCGTCGTGGTAGGTCTGGTAGCTGCGGGTGAACGACGCCGGCAGGGTCACCGAACCGGTCGCCTTGTCGAAGACTGGCGGGTGACGGTCGCCGTCCGCGAACGACGCCGCGAGGTCGTTGCTGGCGAGCCGCTCGACCTCCCGGAGCACATCCCGGGCCGAGTCCACGTCGAGGTGGGAATAGGGCCCGTTGCCGAGTGTGCGGTCGGCACCGAAAACCTCGAACAGGTTGAACTCGAGGTCGCGTAGGTTGCTCTTGTAATGCCCCATGGCCCGGGCTCCTGGAGGTGGGTTACTGGTCAGTAGCTCCACTGTCCTACCCGCCGGTAACCTTGGCAAGCCCCGCGGGCCCCTGGACCCCCCGCCGGCCGGGCCAACCACCTCGGCAGTTCATCAGGACATTGCTGCCGGACACACCGGGCGGGTCGAGCAGCGATGTCCTGATGATCTCCAACTTAGGGGCCGGGGGGGGCTAGACGCCCAGCTGCTCGGCGGCCAGCTTGGCGCCCTGCTCGCGAGCGGTGATCTTCAAAAAGGCGATGTCGCGGGCGAAGTCCGGTGAACCATGCTTGGGCTTGAGGTCGACGCTGAACGGGCTGAAGCCACAGTCGTCGGTCGCGCCGAGCTGGTCGGTCGGGATGTGCCTGGCGGCGGCGACGAGGTCGGCGGCGACCTGCTCGGCCGTCTCGACGGTGGGGTTGAGCGGGTCGATGACGCCGATGAAGGCGACCTGCTTCACGCCGTTTGCGTCGGCCCGAATGCTCTGTCCAATCAGCTGATAGACCCGCTCCTTGTCGTCCTCGCTGGCCAGTTGGATCAGGAAGTAACCGGCGTTCATCCGGAACAAGCTCGGCAGCAGCTCGGCGTAGTCGACCTCTTTACTGTGCACTGAATCCATGTCGCCGCCGGGACAGGTGTGGACGCCAATGTTCACCCGCTCCTCGGGGGTGAACCGGTCGATCACCCGGTTGTTCAGCTCGATAAAGGTCTCGAGCAGGTTCTCGTTGGTCCACGGATTGCGGGCGTCCTTCTTGCCCGCCAAGCGCCCCTCGGTGAAGTCGATCGAGACACGGACGGCGCCGGCGGCGAAAGCCTTGCGAATGTCCTTCTCGGCCTCGTCGCACAGGTCGGCCAGGAACTGCTCGCGGCTGTAGCCCACGAGCTCCTCTTTCAACGGGTAGAGCAGGTAGAGCATCGACGGCGCGATGACGGCCTGCTTCATCGGCTTGGTGGCGTAGGGCTTGGACTGCTCCAGCAGGTCGGCGGCGTAGGTCTTGTAGCGGAACGGGCCGCCGGTGAGTCGCGGCAGCTGCCGGTGGTGGCCGTCGTCGAAGATGGCGAAGTACTGCCCGTCACCGGCGAGATTGTCGGCCAGCCCGGTGCCCGCGAGGGTGTCGGCCAGCGGGTAGGTCGCGAAGCTCGAGGCCCGCTGCTCGCCGTCGGACACGATCGGCGTCCCGGTCTGCTCCATGCGTAGGACGGAGTCCTTCGCCGCTGCGTCCTGCTCGGCGCCGAGCTGGTCTTTGGTGATGTCGCCCTTGTCGTAGGCGGCGATTGCTTCCTGCAACTTCAGTGGCCGGGGCAGCGATCCGACATTCTCGGTGGGGATGGGCATGTCGCACTCCTGAAGTCGGTGAGCCGGCGTCTTGGATGGACCTTATCGGCGTACGACGTCGCCGGCTCACCACTGATAGGACAGGAACTTCCCGTCCAACGTGATGACGACCCGGTCGCCCTGGGGATCGGCCCGCCGCTGGACGTCCAGCCGAAAGTTGATCGCGCTCATGATGCCGTCGCCGAACTCCTCGTGGATAAGTTCCTTGATGGCGGGGCCGTAGACCTGCAACACCTCATAGAGCCGGTAGACGGTCGGATCGGTCGGGACTAGGCCGTCGATGGCGCCGCGGCTGGGCTGTCGCAGCAGCGGGGACAGGACCGAGACGGCCAGCCCGAGCTCCTCGGCCACCACCTCGGCTTGCGCCGAGCTCAGCGCATGCTGGCCCTGCAGGGCCGAGACGGTCCAGACCGGGGGTGTGCCGAGCAGCTCGGCCAGCCGCTGCCACGGCGTACCGGATGCGGCTCGTGCGGCGGCGACCG
>JAYUMN010000100.1:0-6213 GCA_043762595.1 Frankiales bacterium | reverse complement strand
CGAGGTCGTCCTCGGCCTGGCCCTGGCGCTCGGTGTGGGCGGTGGCGTCGGGCTCCACCTGACGAGGGGCAAACCATGAGCGAGTGCCTGTTCTGCCGGATCGTCGTCGGCGACATCCCGGCGACGGTGGTGCACGAGACCGACCGCACGCTGGCCTTCCGCGACCTCAACCCGCAGGCGCCCACCCATGTGCTGGTCATCCCCAAGGACCATCACCCTGACGTAGCGGCTCTGGCCAGCGTCGACCCGGCGTACGTCGGGCAGGTGCTGGCCGCAGCGGTCGAGGTGGTCCGGCTCGAGGGGCTCACCGGGGGCCATCGGATGGTGACCAATACCGGGCCGGACGGTGGTCAGACGGTCGGCCACCTGCACGTGCACGTCCTCGGAGGCCGGGCCTTCAGCTGGCCGCCCGGCTAGCATCACCGGGTCCCGACCCCGACCGGAAGCAGGCGAACGGCCCCAGCCGACCCCATGGCCGACACCCCTTCGCAGAACCGCGTCACCACCAAGATCGTCGTACCCGGTGCCCATTCGATGGTCGCGCTGCTGGGCAGCCGGGACGAGCTGCTCGACGTGATCGAGAAGGCCCTCGCGAGCGACGTGCACGTGCGCGGCAACGAGATCACCCTGACCGGCGCGGCGGCCGACAATGCCCTCGCCACCCGGCTGTTCGAAGAGTTGCTGGCGCTGCTCGACGCCGGTCAGGACCTGTCGGGCGACGCCGTCGAGCGCAGCCTGGCGATGCTCGCCGCCGGTGGTCGTGACAAGCCGGCCGATGTGCTCACCCTCAACATCGTCAGCAACCGGGGGCGCACCATCCGGCCGAAGACCGTCAATCAGAAGCGCTACGTCGAGGCGATCGACCAGCACACGATCGTGTTCGGCATCGGGCCGGCCGGCACCGGCAAGACCTACCTCGCGATGGCCAAGGCCGTCCAGGCACTGCAGGCCAAGCAGGTCAACCGACTGATCCTCACCCGCCCGGCGGTCGAGGCGGGCGAGAAGCTCGGCTTCCTGCCCGGCACGCTCTACGACAAGATCGACCCCTACCTTCGGCCGCTGTACGACGCCTTGCACGACATGCTCGACCCGGAATCGATCCCCCGGCTGATGGCGGCCGGCACGATCGAGGTTGCCCCCCTGGCCTACATGAGGGGAAGGACGCTGAATGACGCCTTCATCATCCTCGATGAGGCGCAGAACACCTCTGCCGAGCAGATGAAGATGTTTCTCACCCGGCTCGGTTTCGGCAGCAGGATCGTGGTGACCGGTGACATCACCCAGGTCGACCTGCCGGGTGGCACGACCAGCGGTCTACGTGTCGTCCGCGACATCCTCGACGGGGTCGAGGATGTGCACTTCGCGCAGCTGACCAGCGCCGACGTCGTGCGCCACAAGCTGGTCGGCCGCATCGTAGACGCCTACGAGACCTACGACGCCGAGCAGGAGCTCGCCCGCACCGGCCCGCAGCGCACACCGGGCCGGCGCGACGACAGCCGACGCCGGCAGTGAGCATCGAGGTAGCCAACGAATCCGGGGTCGCGGTCGACGAGGAGGCGCTCATCCGGTTGTCCCGTCACGTCCTGGACGCGATGGGGGTCTCGCCGCTCGCCGAGCTCTCGCTGATGCTGGTCGACCTGGCCGAGATGGAGCGCCTGCACGTGCACTACATGGACGAGCCGGGGCCGACCGATGTGCTGGCCTTCCCGATGGATGAGCTCGATCTGCGCGGCTCCCGCGGGGTCGCCCACGGGCCCGAGCAGCCGTCCGGTGACGCGGCACCGACGGTGCTCGGCGACGTCGTGCTCTGCCCGGTCGTCGCGGCCCGTCAGGCGGTCGAGGCCGGCCACGGCACCGAGGACGAGCTGCAGCTGCTGTGCACCCACGGTGTCCTGCACCTACTCGGCTTCGACCACGGCGAGGCCGACGAGCACCGTGAGATGTTCGCCCTGCAGGCCGAGTTGCTCACCACCTGGAAGCGGGGCCCGTGAGCCACGGCAACCCCGTCGCCCCGCTTGCCGTTGCCGTCTTGTTCGTCGTGCTGGCCGGAACCCTGGCCTGCCTCGAGGTCGGGCTGTCCCGGGTGTCCCGCGTCCGGGTCGAGGAGCTCGTGCGGGATGCCCGCCGTGGTGCCCGCCGGCTGGAGACGGTGCTGGCTGACCCGCCACGCTCGCTCAACCTGCTGCTGCTCCTGCGCCTGGTCTGCGAGCTGGCGGCGGCCGGCATCGTCACGGCGTACAGCCTGGACCGGGTCGACGGTTCGCTCGCCGTCGTGCTGGCAGTGGCCGTGATGACGGTCGTGAGCTACGTCTTCATCGGGGTGGCGCCGCGCACGATCGGCCGCCAGCAGGCCGAGCGGGTGGCCCTACTCGGAGCCGGTCCGGTGCTTGCGCTTACCCGGGTCTTCGGGCCACTGCCACGGCTGCTCATCCTGCTGGGCAACGCACTTACGCCCGGCAAGGGCTTTCGCGAGGGACCCTTTGCCTCCGAGGCCGAACTGCGGGACATGGTCGAGATGGCCCAGCAGCGAGGCGTTGTCGAGCAGTCCGAGCGAGACATGATCAACTCGGTCTTCGAGCTCGGCGACACGATCGTGCGCGAGGTGATGGTGCCGCGCACCGACATCGTCGTGATCGAGCGCGGCAAGACGGTCCGGCAGGCGCTCAACCTGCTGCTGCGCAGCGGTTTCTCGCGGGTGCCTGTCGTCGGTGAGAACACCGACGATGTGGTCGGTCTCACCTACCTCAAGGACCTCGTGCGCCAGGAGCGGGCCGAGGGCGGCGCCCTGCTCAAGGTCGAGGACATCATGCGTGAGCCGGTCTTCGTGCCGGAGAGCAAGCCAGTCGATGAGCTCCTGCGGGAGATGCAGGGGAGCCTCGGCCACATCGCCGTCGTCGTCGACGAGTATGGCGGGACAGCCGGTCTCGTGACGATCGAGGACGTGCTCGAGGAGATCGTCGGTGAGATCACCGACGAGTACGACCGCGAGGCCCCACCGGTCGAGCAGGTCGACGACGACACCGTGCGGGTGACCGCGCGGCTGTCCGTCGAAGATCTCGAGCAGCTCTACGGCGTCGAGATCGCCCACGAGGACGTCGAGACCGTCGGTGGCCTGCTGGCGATGCTGCTGGGCCGGGTGCCGATCCCCGGCGCCACCGTCCACGTCGAGGGCCTAGTCCTCGTCGCGGAGGGCGCACGGGGCCGGCGCAACCGGATCGGCACCGTGCTGGTCCGACGAGAGGAGACCCACCGTGGCTGAGCTCGCCACCGAGGACACAAAGATCATCGTGCTGGCCCGGGGAGCCCGGTTGCGCGCCTATGCGCCGCACACCGGCGTGGTCGAGGGGGCAGCGGTGCGCGACACCGACGGCCGTACCTACGCCGCAGCCACGGTGGAAAATGCCGACCCGAACCTGACGACGTCGGCCCTGCGCGGGGCGGTCTCGGCCGCAGCCTCCAGCGGGGTCCGGGCCTTCGAGGCGGTGGCCATCGTCAGCGACGGTCTGGTCGCCGACGCCGACCTCGCCGTGCTGCGCGAGTTCGGGGTGGGGACCCCATTGCTCCTCGCCGATACCGGCGGGGTCCTGCGCGAGGTGCGCAGCAGCTGACCGGGTCTGGGACACTGACCCGGTGACCGCCGACTTCCGATCCGGCTTCGCCTGCTTCGTCGGACGCCCCAACGCCGGCAAGTCGACGCTCACCAACGCCCTGATCGGCCAGAAGGTCGCCATCACCAGTGACCGGCCACAGACCACCCGGCACGCCGTGCGCGGCATCGTCCATCGTCCCGAAGCGCAGCTCGTCCTGGTCGACACCCCGGGCCTGCACAAGCCGAGAACCCTGCTGGGACAGCGCCTCAACGATCTGGTGCGCGAGACCTACGCAGGGGTCGACGTGATCTGTTTCTGTGTCACCGCCGACGATAAGATTGGGCCGGGCGACCGGTTCATCGCCGCCGAGCTGGCGCCGCTGAAGACGCCGGTGATTGCGGTGGTGACCAAGACCGACCTGGCCGGCAAGGACCGGATCGGCGAGCAGCTGCTGGCTGTCAGCGCCCTCGCCGACTGGGCCGACGTCATCCCGGTCAGCGCCGTCGACGGCTTCCAGGTGTCGTTGCTCGCCGATCTGCTGGTCGGGCGGCTGCCGCCGGGTCCCGCGCTCTATCCCGACGGGGAGCTCACCGACGAGCCGGAGCAGATCCTGGCCGCCGAGCTGATTCGCGAGGCCGCCCTGGAGGGGGTCCGCGATGAGTTGCCGCACTCGATCGCCGTCACGATCGAGGAGATGACGCCGCGGGCCGACCGGCATCCCGACCGGCCGCTGCTCGACATCTACGCAACCCTCTACGTCGAGCGCGACAGCCAGAAAGCCATCGTGCTCGGCACCAAGGGCAGCCGGCTCAAGGAGGTCGGCACCACCGCCCGCAAGCAGATCGAGGTGCTGCTCGGCACCCCGGTCTTTCTCGACCTGCGCGTGTCGGTCGCCAAGGACTGGCAACGCGACCCGCGACAGCTGCGCAAGCTCGGCTTCTGACTCCCGTGGGCGACTAGCCTCACGGGGTGGCCCTCTACCGGGACGAAGGGGTCGTCCTGCGCGTGCAGAAGCTCGGTGAGGCCGACCGGATCATCACCGTGCTGACCCGCCGCAACGGCCGCGTCCGCGCCGTCGCCAAGGGGGTGCGCCGGACCCGGTCGAAGTTCGGCGCCACCGTCGAACCGTTCAGCCATGTCGACCTGCAGCTGTACCAGGGCCGAGAGCTCGACATCGTCACTCAGGCTGACAGCCTCACGGCGTACGGCGAGACGCTCGTGCACGACTACGGGCGCTACACGGCTGGGACCGCTGTGCTCGAGACGGCCGAGCGGCTGACCGCTGAGGAGCGGGAGCCCGCGCTGCGGCTGTTCCTGCTTGTTGTCGGTGCGCTGCGGGCGCTGTCGGAACGTGATCCGTCGCTGGTGCTGGACGCCTTCCTGCTGCGGGCCATGTCGGTGTCGGGCTACGCCCCGGCGCTGCGGGACTGTGCCCGCTGCGGCGCCGCCGGGCCGCATCGGGCCTTCTCGGTCGCGGCCGGCGGCGTTGTCTGCCCCGCATGTCGGCCAGCCGGGGCGGCGTCGCCCAACCCGCTCGTGCTGGCCTTGATGACGGATCTGCTGTCGGGGGAATGGGAGGAGGCCGAGGCGAGTGAGCCGATGACCCGCCGGGACGCCAGCGGCCTGGTCGCCGCGCACCTGCAGTGGCATCTCGAGCGCGGGCTCAGATCGCTGCCGCTGGTCGACCGATGATCACTACGAGACGAAGTGCTACGTTGTGCGTCATGGAGCGTGTAGGGGTGCGCGAGGCGCGGCAAAACCTCAGCGTCTACCTGCAGCGGGTGCAAGCCGGCGAGACGTTCACCGTCACCGACCACGGCCGGCCGGTGGCCCTGCTGGGTCCGGTGCCGGCCTCCGACGACCCGCTCGCCGACCTGGTTGCGCGCGGCCTGGCCGACCCGCCGAAGCCGTGGCGACCATTGCCCGAGCCCGTCGTGCTCTCAGCTGGCCCGCCGCTCGCGCAGATCCTCCACGAGTTACGAGAGGACGGGAGCTTCTGAGCACCTGGTTCCTCGACTCCTCGGCACTGGTCAAGCTGGCGGCGTTGGAGGCGGAGTCGTCGGCGCTGCGCGACGCGTGCGTCGATCACCCGATCGTGGCCAGTTCGCTCGCGCTGACCGAGGTGCCGAGGGCGCTCGCCCGACGGGACCCCGAACCCGTTTGGGGCCCGACCTGGGTCGAGGTGCTGACCAGGCTTCGGCTGGTCGACCTGGACCGCTCGCTGCTGACCCGGGCCGGACGCCTGCCCCCGCCCGGTCTGCGCAGCTTCGAAGCCGTCCACCTCGCCACCGCGCTCGCCATCCCCGGTTTGGACGCCTTCGTCGGCTACGACGACCGCCTGCAGGCCGCCGCTGCGGCCCTCGGCCTGCGTGTGCTGTCACCGGGCGCCCGGTGAAGCGCCGCGCCGCTGCGACGTCGGTAGTGCGTCGCGCCCCCACGCCGCATCCGTCCGGAGCGCTCGCCCCATCGATCCCAGCCGACCTCGTGCCTCGACACGTCGCGATCGTGATGGATGGCAACGGCCGGTGGGCCAAGGACCGCGGCCTGCCCCGCACCGCCGGCCACGAACAGGGCGAGAGCTCGCTGTTCGATGTCGTCGAAGGCGCGATCGAGCTCGGCGTCG
>JAYUMN010000099.1:0-3758 GCA_043762595.1 Frankiales bacterium | reverse complement strand
GGTGGACAAGGACCTCGTCGCTGCCATGCTCGCCATCACCGTCGATGCGCAACGACTGCTGCTGCTCACCGACGTACCCGCGGTGCTGCAGAACTACGGGACCACTGAGCAAACTCCCCTGCGCACCGTGGACCTGGACCAACTCGCCACCATGACCTTCCCGGCCGGGTCGATGGGACCCAAGATCGAAGCATGCCGACGCTTCGTCCTGGCGACCGGGCGGCCAGCCACCATCGGTGCTCTGACCGAGGCCGCCGGTCTTTTCGAAGGCACCAGCGGCACCACGGTCACCGACGTGATCACCGGCGCGGTTTGAGAGACGGCGGCAACGCGCCACCACCCATGGTGGTCGTCGTGGTCTGCCAGACCGCGCTCACTTCCTGGTCAAAAGCACCGACGCGATGGTGCTCGCGGCAATCGTCACCTTCACTCACACTGGGTACCCCTTGGCGCCGCTACAGCTGACGCTGATCTCGGCGGTCACGATCGGGATACCCGCCTTCGGTTTGGCGCTCGGTCCGAACCCCGCCGGTACGTTCCTGGTTTCTTTCACCGGGTACTTCGCTTCTCGGTTCCAGTTGGGATGGTCACCGGCGCCAGCGCCTACCTCGGCTACGAGGCGACTCGGGTGCTCGAGCTTGGTTCGGACGTGGCCGGGGCCCGGACCACCGCCACACTGATCGTCCTGATGGTCTCGTTGTGGACCCTGATCGTGCTGGCCCGCCCGATCACGGGCTGGAAGCTGCCCCTGGTCGCCTCGATGGCTGGCCTCGCGTCCTTGTCGTTGCCGTACCGGTCGTGGGGCACGAGGTGTTCCTGCTGAAGATCTCGCCCGTACGGCTCCTGAGCGGCGGCGGATTTGGCGCCGAAGGCGCTGTTGTCGTCGAGCTCACGCATCGCACGGTCAGACTCCTCGTGCGCCATATGACTTCTCTGAACAGGACCTCAGACCCTTGGCAGTGGGCCGGTGACGCGAAAGGGTCGTCCCATGGTCAGTGCAAGCGGGGTGCATGCGTTGCTGGAGCCGCTGCTGCTCCTGACCACGGTCGTTGCCCTAGGGGCCGGCGGCGCGGCCTGGCTCTTGGGTGCGCCTGACGTCGCCGCCGGTTTCTGGATCGCAGGGACCGCGGCTTCGGTGGTGCCCTCGGCAGGTTGGGTCCTGGTGGCGCTGCTGCACCGGCGCGCGGGTGTCGACCTCATCGCCTTGCTGGCGTTGCTCGGCACATTGGTCGTGGGTGAGTACTTGGCTGGGTCCTTGATCGCGGTGATGCTCGCCACAGGACGGACCTTGGACGCGGCCGCTGAACGACGGGCCTCCAGCGATCTGCGGGCGCTGCTCGAACGAGCCCCTCAGACAGCCCGTCGACGTGACGGAACCCAGGTACAGAAAATCCCCCTCGAGGAGGTCCGGGTCGGCGACCTGCTCATGGTGGGTCCAGGCGAGGTCATCCCCGTCGACGGCCGTGTCGAAGGCACCCTGGCGGTGCTCGACGAGTCGGCTCTCACTGGCGAGTCCGAGCTCGTCGAGCACTCTGCAGACGATGCCGTGCGGAGCGGGGTCGTCAACGCAGGCGGCGGCTTCGACCTGCGCGCCGCGGCGACGGCGGCGGACAGCACCTACGCGGGGATCATCGCCCTCGTCCGCGATGCCGGCGCGGCCAACGCCCCCGTGATCCGGCTCGCCGACCGCTACGCGGCCTGGTTCCTGCCGCTGTCTCTCGCGCTGGCCGGGTTGGCGTGGCTGATCAGTGGCTCGCCCGTGCGGGCCGTTGCCGTCCTGGTCGTTGCGACGCCATGCCCGTTGCTCCTGGCGGCACCGGTGGCCATCGTGTCGGGGCTGTCCCGTGCCTCGCGCATCGGCGTGGTCATCCGCAGCGGGGCCGCGTTGGAGACCCTCGGCCGAGCCCGGACTTTGGTGATGGACAAGACCGGAACCCTGACGGCCGGCCGCCCGACGGTCGTCGAAACCGCTGTTGCCCCGGGCTGGAGGGCCGATGAGGTGCTGCGGCTGGCCGCCTCGGCCGACCAGCTCTCACCGCACGTCCTCGCGGCGGCGATCGTCGCTGAAGCTCGATCGCAACAGCTTCTTCTGTCGGTCCCTGCTGACGTCGTGGAAGTGCCCGGACGCGGTGTGGCCGCAACGGTCGAGGGCCGAAGGGTCGAGGTCGGGAAGCGAACGATGCTGGCGGGCGACCCGGCATGGGTCCGGAACCTTGCGAGCCGTGCCGTCCTGAACGGTTCGACCGCCTCCTGGGTCGTCGTGGACGGTGGGCTGGCTGGCGCAGCGCTGCTCCGCGACCCCATCAGGCGCGACGCGAGCAGGACCGTCCGGCGGCTCCGCGCCGCGGGAATGGCCAGGCTGGTGCTGCTGACAGGAGACCGTCTGGAACCTGCGCAGGAAGTCGGCACGGTGCTGGGACTGGACCAGGTGCTCGCCGAGCAGACTCCCACCAGCAAGGTCGCCGCGGTGCGAGCTGAGCAAGAACGGGCTGTCACGGTGATGGTGGGGGACGGGATCAACGACGCACCTGCCCTCGCCGCCGCATCCGTCGGGATCGCCATGGGCGCGCGCGGTGCTACCGCCTCCTCCGAAGCCGCCGACATCGTGCTCACGACCGATCGGCTCGACCGCGTCGCGGACGCGATGGTGATCGCACGCCGAGCGCGTCACATCGCTGTTCAGAGCGCGCTGGCGGGCATGCTGATGTCCCTCGCCGCGATGGTCGTCGCCGCTGTCGGATGGCTGCCACCTGCTGCGGGGGCACTGCTGCAGGAAGCGATCGACGTCGCGGTGATCCTTAATGCCCCACGCGCTCTTCGAGGTGGCTCCCTGGACACCGTCACCGTGCCGCCCGCAACTGCCGCCTTGCTCCAGCGTTTCGCTGCCGAGCACGACGTCCTGCGGGATGCGTTGCCGCTGCTGCGGGTCGCCGCCGATCAGCTTGCCACGGGTGGGTCTCCGCAGAGCCTCGTCACGCTTCGCGCTGCCCACACCGCACTGGTGGAGCGGCTGCTTCCGCATGAACGGGCCGAGGAGTACGAGCTCTACCCAGCCCTCGTCGGGCCACTGGGGGGCAGCGAGGCGACCGCCACCATGAGCCGCGTCCATGCCGAGATCGAGCGGCTCAGCCAACGGCTCGGCGTCCACCTGGCGCAGGTGGACGCCGAGGGCTCCTTTGATCGGGACCGGGTCCAGGACCTGCTCGCGACGCTGTACGGGCTGCACGCTGTGCTCCAGCTGCACTACATCCAGGAAGACGAGAACTACTTCACACTCGCGCCGGACAACTGATATTGCCAAGGAAGGCGGCGGGTGATGGCTATCGGGTGGGCGGCATTGCCGAGTTCATCCGCGGGGTTTGTGAGAAAGAAGCCGCAGGTGCATCCGGCGCGCCGCGGTCGCGCGGTGGGGCGCGGACGGGACGCCGTCGAGCGATCAAAATGCCGAAACAGCGTGCTGTGCCCAGTGCAGCGATTCCACAAGTCGGACCCGCACATCCAGCCGGGGCGCGATAGCCAGCAAGCCGAGCTCGTGGGTGGTGCGGAGGGCCAGGGCTTTGGCGTCATGGCTGGGCACCGTTCACCGAATCAGGGCGGCAGTTCGCATGGGACGTGCCGTGCCGCCCCGGGGACGCTGACCGCACCAAGATTCGCGAGGTGCTGCACTTCTTGTCGGCCTTTGTGCTGCCTCCGTCCGGCGCGGTTGAGCATCCACTCAAGCGAGGACCTGCAGACCGCCGGACACATCGACGACCTCC
>JAYUMN010000098.1:0-5282 GCA_043762595.1 Frankiales bacterium | reverse complement strand
TCGCCGACGCCGCGCTCGTGCACCCGCATCCGCAGCTGGGTCGGGCCGGTCTGCTCGACGTACTCGACGTTGCGATCGAGCCGGTCCGGGTGCAACACGCCGAGGGCCTCGACGCAAGGGACCACCAGCACGGCGTGCGGATTGCCCATATCGACGACGGTGGCCGGCGCCCCGTCGATCAGGATCGGGTCGCCGACGACGGCCGGGCCCATGTCGACGGTGACGTCACCAGAGGTCGGCACCTCGACCTCCTTGATCCCGCCGCGGGTCGCGAGCCGCAACGGCCCCGATCGGGCCAGGCCGGCGTCGACGAGATAGCGCGCGAACACCCGCACGCCGTTGCCGCACATCTCGGCGACCGAGCCATCGGCGTTGCGGTAGTCCATGAACCAGTGGGCCTGCTCGGCATACGCCGCAGCCGCGGGCTCGACGGCGCATGGCACGACCCGGAGCACCCCGTCGGCGCCCAGACCCGCGCGCCGGTCGCAGAGCCGCTGCACCAGCGCCGGCGTCAGGTCGATCACGCCATCCGGGTCGGGCAGCACGATGAAGTCGTTCTCGGTGCCGTGGCCCTTCAGGTAGCGCAGGCCGAGGGTCACCGGGTTGAGGGTATCCGCGCCAACGCCCGGTCGAGAAGGTTCGGCCCCGGCTCCAGCCAACTGATGCGTGGGTCGCGGCGGAACCACGCCCGCTGCCGGCGGGCGAAACGGCGTGTCGCAACCGCGGTCTGCGTGCGTGCAGCAACCTCGTCGATTGCGCCGTCAAGCAACGCCAACACCTGCCCGTAGCCGAGCGCGCGGCTCGCGGTCACCCCCTCGCGCAGGCCCAGACCTTCCAGCCGTCGGACCTCCTCGACCAGGCCCTCGGCCCACATCCGGTCCACCCGCTGGTCGATCCGTTCGGGGAGGTCATCGCGGTCCAGCCCGACCCAGCTGGTGGCGTAGTAGCCGTCGTACGACGTCATCCGGCCGGGCATGGCGCCGGTCAGCGTGACGACCTCGAGGGCGCGCACCACCCGTCGCCCGTTCAACGGCTCCATCCGGGCCGCTGCCTGCGGGTCGAGCGCGGCGAGCCGGGCGTGCAGGGCGAGCGGGCCGGCCGACGCCAACTCGGCCTCGAGCGCGGCCCGCAACGCGGGGTCGGTGCCGGGAAACTGCAGGTCGTCCAGGGCCGCTCGCAGGTAGAGCCCGCTGCCCCCGACCAGGACCGTGGTCACGCCGCGGGCGAGCAGGTCGTCGACGACGGTCCGGCACAGTTGCTGGTAGGCCGCGGCGGTCGCTGTCACCGTGACGTCCCAGACGTCGAGCAAGTGGTGCGGGACGCCGCCGCGCTCGGCCGGCGGCAGCTTGGCGGTGCCGATGTCCATGCCGCGGTAGAGCTGCATCGAGTCGGCGTTCACGACCTCGCCGCCGAGGGTCTGGGCGAGGGCGGTCGCCAGATCACTCTTGCCGGCTGCGGTGGGGCCGACCACGGCGACAACCCGGGGCGTCACGTGTCGCTGAGCCCGGACATCGTGCGGGCGGTCCACAGGACGTCTCCCGAGACCTTCATCCGGCGGGTCAGCAGCAGCCCGGTGGCGTCGAGCGCGCCGACGCCGAGCCGCAGGAACCGCACCAGGTCGACGGTGACGGTGGCTCGCGGCTGCTCTGGGGTGGGCGCCACAGCGGCGCCGCCAGCGTCGAGGTCGAGGGCATGAACGTGCCGGTCCGGGCCGTCGGTCAGCTCGAACCGCAGTCGGCCAGCCCGCCGCGCGCGGTCAGCCGCGAACCGACCGGCCAGCCCGGTGAACAGCGCGGCCAGGACCCGCTCGACGCCGAGTCGTCGCACCTCGGCGCGGATCTCGTCCTCGCCGGCAGTGCGCAGGAAAGCACGCACCTCGTCCGGGCTCAGGTCGCCGAACGGCGTCTCACTCACCCGCCGACAGTAGGGGTGCGATGCTCGACAGGTGATGACCTCGATCCACCGCCGGTCGCACTGAGTGAACATCCTCGTCCTCGGCGGCACCTCATTCGTCGGCCGGGCCATCGTCGATGACCTGCTCGGGCGCGACGAACAGGTCACCGTGTTCAGCCGTTGGCAGGCCGGTCGGGAGCCGTTTGGTGACGTGGAGCGGCTGACCGGCGACCGGAGCACCGGGCAGTACGCCGCACTGGCAGCGCGCTCGTGGGACGCCGTCGTCGACGCCAGCGGCTACGTGCCGCGGCACGTCCGTGAGGTGTCGGACGCGCTCGCCGGCCGTGGCGGGCGCTACCTGTTCATCTCGACCGGCTCGGTGTACGACCCGGCGCAGGCCTGCGACGGGCTCACCGAGGACGCGCCCCGGTTGCCGCCCGAGCGGGCCACCGAACAGATCACCGGCACGACCTACGGTCCGCTCAAGGTTGCCTGCGAGGACGATGTGTTGGCCCGCTACGGCCAGCACGCCACGATCGTGCGACCCGGCATCGTGGCCGGGCCGCACGACACGAGCGACCGGTTCACCATGTGGGTGCGCCGGGCGACCCGCGGTGGCCGGATGGCGTTGCCGGCCCGGCCGGACCAGCCGGTGCAGGTTGTCGACTCGCGCGACCTGGCGCAGCTCGTCAGCAGGCTGCTGGTCGACGACCGACCAGGGGTCTACAACGCCGTCGGACCAGCCGAACCAACGACGATGGCGGGCCTCGTCCAGGCCTGCGCGACCGCTGCCGGCACGACCGTCGAGGTGGTGGCGGTTGCGGTCGACGACGCGTTTCCGCTGGTGCTTGCCGAGCCCTCGGCCGAAGTGGCATTCCGGCGCAGCGCAACGAAGGCCCGGGGCGTCGGCCTCGGCGCGACGCCGCTGACGATGACGGCGGCCGACGTCCTGGCTTGGGACTCCGCACGGGGGTTTCCGCCGCTGCCGGTGGAGCTCACGCCCGAGCGCGAGGCGGCGTTGCTCAGCTAGGCCGCCGCCACCGTCAGGGTGAAGCCCGCTGCGCGTAGGCGGGTCACCAGCACGACGCCCATCGCGGTGGCGGGGGTGAGCATGCCGGCCCGGACGGGCAACCGGTCGCGCTCCAGTGCCAGGCACAGCGCGCTCTCGCCGAGCATCACCGAGGTCGCGGCGTAGCCCGGGTCGCCCTGCGCCGCGACCACTGCGCCATAGCGGGCGCCGGTGCTCGTGCCGGCTGTGAGCTCCATCCGAAAGCGCCCGGTGCGCTGCACCTGCTGGCTCGGGCCCTCGCCCGGGGCCGGCAGCACCCGGTCGAGCAACGCCCGGGTCGGCCCAAAGCCCATCCCGACGCCGGCGAGGGCGAGCCCAGTCGAGGTCCCGGCAGCCAAGCCGGGCGCCAGCGGGCCCCTGCCGAACCCCATCACCTCCCGGTAGCGAAACTCCCGCCCGTAGGCCCAGCCGAGCAAGGCGTTGCTGCGCCGGACGATGCGGGTGTTGTAGGGCGCCATCACGAACGGCGCCGTCCAGCCCACCCTCCGGTCGTACGACGGGAAGAGCCCGTCGCCCTGCGGTCCCAGGTCGGGCTCGGCGCCTCGATCGGGGCTGAGCGCATAGGGGTCGACGAGGATGGCCCGGCGCGAACCGTCGGCACTGACCGCCTCCGCCTGGGCCCGCAACGAATCCAGCGTGCCACCGCTGACCCCGCCCTTCATCCGGGCGACCAGGGTCGTCGCCGCCAGCGGGCCGGCGCCGTCGGCCACAGCCCGCTCGTGCACAAGCATGACCCCGAGGTCGGAAGGGATCGAATCGAACCCGCAGGCGTGCACGATCCGGGCGCCACTGGCCACCGCCAACTGCTGGTAGCGGTCAATGCAATCGCGCACGAACAGCACCTCACCGGTCAGGTCGGCGTAGTCGGTGCCGTGACGGACGCAGGCCTCAACCAGCGGCAACCCGTAGCGCGCGTAGGGGCCGACCGTCGTCGCCACCACACGGGTCGCCGTGGCGAGCGCGTCGAGCGCGGCCGGGTCTGAGGTGTCGGCGACCAGCAGGGGCCAGTCGTGGGCTGCCTCGCCGAGCGCCAGCCGCGCGGCCTGCAGCCTCTGCGCGGAGCGGCCAGCCAAGCCGATACGGGTGTCTGCCGGAGCGTGCGCGGCGAGATAGGCCGCGACGAGCTTGCCAACGAAGCCGGTTGCCCCGAATACGACGATGTCGAGCGCTCGTGCGGGCTGCTCTCGTGTCATGGCCGGGAGGTTAGCGAGGCGGTGCGACAGGATCGCTCGCCCTCACCCTGGCCCCGGACACGTCACCATATTCACTTCCTCCATGGCCAAGGCGCCCTTTGTCTAGGTTTACCCCCTTACATCGCGTCACACCATTGGGGAAGTGCGGGCCCGGGCTGGGGATGCGCCCGTTCGCCGGGTCGCCCGTTCGCCGGGGTTGCGCGGGGCGCCAGGCCGGGTCAGCGGCAGCCGGCGACCAGCGGCAGTGGGTCCGGCCGACCGACCGTCGGCATGCCGAGCGACACGCCCGGCGTCGCCGGGGTGGACGGTGTGCGACCCACTTCGGCGGCATCGCCGGCGAGGGTCCGTCGGTGCGACAGCAGCGGTCCTTCCGCGCGCAGGTAGTGCGGCCCGGCGCCGGTGACCACAGTCGTGACCACGTCGCCGGGGCGCACCCCGGGGGCGGCCACGAGGTGCACCAGCCGATTGTCCCGCGCGCGCCCGGTGAGCCGGCCGGGCCCATCCTTCTTGCCCGGGGCGGCCACCAGTACCTCGACGACCCGGCCGACCTGGGCCTGCATCCCGGCGTACGTCATCCCGTCCTGCAGCAGAGCAAGGCGTTCGTAGCGCTGCTGGACGATCTGCTTGGGCAGTGGCGGCAGGCTCGCGGCGGGGGTGCCGGGGCGGGGCGAGTACTGGAAGGTGAATGCGCCGGCGAAGCGCGCCGCCTCCACGACCCGCAGCGTCTGGCTGAAGTCGTCCTCGGTCTCGCCGGGGAAACCGACGATGATGTCGGTGGTGATCGCGGCGTCCGGCAGCTGCGCCCGGACCCTTTCCAGGATGCCGAGGAACCGCTCCGAGCGGTAGGACCGCCGCATCGCCTTGAGCACGGCGTCGGAGCCCGACTGCAGCGGCATGTGCAGCGACGGGCACACCGCCGGCGTCTGGGCCATCGCGGTGATGACGTCATCGGTGAAGTCGCGCGGGTGCGGTGAGGTGAAGCGGATGCGCTCGAGGCCGGTGTCTCCCACCGCCCGGAGCAGCTTGCCGAACGCCAGCTTGTCGCCAAAGGACCGGCCGTAGGAATTGACGTTCTGACCGAGCAACGTCACCTCGACGACACCCTGTGCGGCGAGCATCTCGACCTC
>JAYUMN010000097.1:0-8271 GCA_043762595.1 Frankiales bacterium | reverse complement strand
GCGCTGCGCCGGTCGATCGGCTGCGTGTTCCAGGACTTCCGGCTGCTGCCGAACAAGACGGTGTTCCAGAACGTCGCCTTCGCCTTGGAGGTGATCGGTAAGCCCCGCGGCACGATCGTGAAGGTGGTCCCGGAGGTGCTCGACCTCGTTGGTCTCGACGGCAAGGCGCAGCGAATGCCGGACGAGTTGTCCGGCGGCGAGCAGCAGCGGGTGGCCATCGCCCGGGCCTTCGTCAACCGCCCGATGATCTTGATCGCCGACGAGCCAACGGGCAACCTCGACCCGAACACCAGCGTGGGCATCATGAAGTTGCTCGACCGCATCAACCGCACCGGCACCACTGTCGTCATGGCCACCCACGATGCCGCGATCGTCGACTCGATGCGCCGACGGGTCGTGGAATTGTCGGACGGCAAGGTCGTCCGCGACCAGACTCGCGGCGTCTACGGCTACGGCTCCTGATCCAGCCCCCTCTCCCGAAGGATCCCTGTGCGCCTCCGCTTCATCCTGAGCGAGATCGGTATCGGTCTACGCCGCAACGTCACAATGACCATCGCGGTCGTCGTCACAGTGATGATCAGTTTGACGCTGGTCGGCGCGGGCCTGCTCATCCGCGAACAGGTCAGCACGATGAAGGGCTACTGGTATGACAAGGTCGAAGTGACCGTCTACCTCTGCGGCGCGACGAGCAGCAGCCCGAGCTGCGCCGGCAAGGAGGTCACTGAGGAACAGCGCACCCAGTTGCTGTCGGACCTGCAGGCGACGCCACAGGTGCAGCGGGTGTTCTACGAAAGCAAGGACCAGGCCTTCACTCGGTTCAAGGAGCAGTTCAGGGACTCGCCGGACCTCGTCGCCAACGTCAGCGCGGACGCCCTGCCGGAGTCGTTCCGGATCAAGCTCAAGGACCCGACGAGGTTCGAGGTGGTGGCGAGCGCGTTCCGTGACCGGCCCGGCGTTGACACGGTGCAGGACCAGAAGAAGCTGCTGCAGAACTTCTTCAAAGTGCTCAACGTCTTCCAGGTTGTCGCCCTTGTTGTCGCCGCGATCCAACTTGTTGCAGCGACGCTGCTGATCTCGAACACCATCCGGGTCGCGGCGTTCAGCCGCCGTCGCGAGACCGGGATCATGCGCCTGGTCGGGGCCAGCAATCTCTACATCCAGCTGCCATTCCTACTCGAGGGGGCGCTCGCAGGCCTGGTCGGTGGAGCCCTCGCCAGCGGCCTGCTCGCCGTCGGCAAGTACGTCCTGATCGACCGCGTCCTGCGGCCTTCGATTAAGTTCACCAATTTCGTCGGCTGGGACGCCGTACTCGCGATCATTCCGTTGTTGCTCATCGCCGGCGTGGCGCTGTCGAGCCTGTCGTCCTTCGTGACCTTGCGCCGGCACCTGCGCGTCTGATCACAAAGATCATCGCGGCGGATGATCTTTGGGTGAGTGGGCCCCCGCGTTGTCGATCATTGAGCCCGGCCACGCGCGCCGCCGCCGTAGACTCAGTCGATGCACCCGTCCGCCCGCACCGCAGTACGCCGGGCCGCGGGTGCGCTGCTGGCGGTCGCGGCCCTCGGTGGCACGTTCACCCTGGGGGCGGTCGCCGGCGCGGGCAGTGCCGCGAACCGGGACGAGCCTTCCGCGCGGGGTGTGCTGGATGAGGCCGCCAACCAGATCGTCGCGTCCGCCCTGAAGCCGGTTGACCGGCGCGCCCTCGACGCAGCAGCGATTCAGGCGATGCTCGGCGCGGTCGGCGACCCGTGGGGTGGCTGGGCCGACGCCCCGATCGCTGGCACGCCCGGCGGGTACGTCGGGGTCGGGTTGTGGCTGCGACGCACCGGCACCGCTTTGTTGGTCGCCCAGGTGGCCGCCGGTTCGGCAGCTGATCGCGCCGGGGTCCGGACCGGGGACGAGTTGCGCGCCGTCGACGACCGGTCCTCCCGCGAGCTCGCCGCCAGCGACGTCGCGGCGTCGCTGCGGGGCCCTGTGGGCAGTGCGGCCGTCGTGATCCTGCGCCGGGGCGCGACGATTCGCTCCATCACCCTGGTCCGCGCCCCGGTGCAGGACGCCGGTGTGACGACGACAATGGCCGCGCCGGGTGTCGGCCGCATCGCGGTGCCCGCGTTCAGCGCGGGGGTGGGTCGCTCGGTGCGCGCCGCGGTCGCCCGGCTCAGGGCCGGGCACGCCACTGGTGCGCTGCTGGACCTGCGCGGCGACCCGGGCGGACTGCTGTCGGAGGCCGTCGAGACCGCGTCGGTGTTTCTCGACAGCGGGCAGGTCGTGACCTACAGCCGGCGGGACCGGCGGCCGCAGCGGCTCGACGTCGAGGGACACGGCGACACCCGCATGCCGGTCGTCGTGCTCGTCGACGGCGGAACGGCCAGCGCCGCCGAAGTGGTGGCCGGGGCGTTGCAGGACCGCGGCCGGGCTGTCGTCGTAGGGTCGCGCACCTTCGGCAAGGGCAGTGTCCAGGAGCCGCACCGGCTGCCCGACGGCAGCTCACTGGCGCTGACCGTCGCCCGCTACGTCCTGCCGTCCGGCCGTTCGGTCGAGGGCGTTGGACTCGAGCCCGACATCGAGGTGGGGACGGGTGTCCGCACCGGGGACCAGGACCCTGTCGTACGCCGGGCCGTGGAGGTCCTGTCCGGCCTGACCGCCGACGCCGGTGCAGGCGGATGACCCGGGAAACCGGTCGGGGCAAACTGGTCGCGCAGAATAAGAAGGCCCGGCACGACTACGACCTGATGGACACCTACGAGTGCGGGATCGTGCTGACCGGCACCGAGGTCAAGTCGCTGCGGCAGGGCCGGTGCTCACTGGTCGACGCCTACGCGAGCATCCAGGACGGTGAGGTGTTCCTGATCGGCGCACACATCCCGGAGTACACCGAGGGCACCTGGAACAACCACACGCCGCGGCGGACCCGCAAGCTGCTGATGCACAAGAGCGAGATCCTGCGGCTGCTCGGCAAGACCAAGGAGAGCGGGCTGGCGCTCGTCCCGCTGTCGCTGTACTTCAAGGACGGCCGGGCAAAGGTCGAGATCGCCCTGGGCAAGGGGCGAAAGGCGCACGACAAGCGCCAGGCCCTGTCAGAGCGGGAGGCCAAGCGTGACATCGCGGTCGCGATGGGCCGGGCGCTCAAGGGTCGCGAGCAGCGTGGTGGACGTGGACGACGCTGACATCCCGGCGCTGTGGCAGGATCTCGGCCTGCCCGGGCTGATCGACCTCCACGTGCACTTCATGCCCAAGAACGTCATGGACAAGGTCTGGGCCTATTTCGACGCCGTTGGCCCACTGACCGGCACCGACTGGCCGATCGCCTACCGCACCGATGAGGAAGACCGGCTCGCCCGGCTGCGGGCGATGGGGGTGCGCGCGTTCCCATCCCTGGTTTATCCGCATCGTCCTGAGATGGCCGCCTGGCTGAACGCCTGGGCACGTGAGTTTGCCACCCAGCACGACGATGTGGTGCACACCGCGACCCTCTACCCCGAGCCGTCGGCGACGGCGTATGTCGAGCAGGCGCTGCGCGACGGGGCCCGGCTGGTCAAGGCGCACGTCCAGGTCGGTGCCTACGACCCTCGCGACCCGCTGCTGGACGCGGCCTGGGGGATCCTGGCCGACGCCGGCGTCCCGGTCGTCGTGCACTGCGGCAGCGGGCCGGTGCCGGGCGCCTTCACCGGCCCGGCGGTGTTCGGCGAGGTGCTCGCGCGGCACCCCTCGCTGGTCGCCGTGATCGCTCACATGGGGATGCCCGAATACGCCGGGTTCGTGGCCCTGGCCCGCCGCTACGACCGGGTCCACCTCGACACGACGATGGCCTTCACCGACTACGTCGAGGCGCAGATGCCGTTCCCGGCCGATCTTCGGCCGGCGCTGCGGGAGCTCGGCGACCGGGTGGTGTTCGGCAGCGACTTCCCCAACACGCCGCACCCCTACGCTCACCAGCTGGCCGCCCTGCAGCGGCTCGACCTGGGCGACGACTGGCTGCGCGGCGTGCTCTACGACAACGGTGCCCGGCTACTCGGCCGCTCCTGAGTCGAGGCGAGTTATCATGGTCACGCGGTGGTTGACACCGCAGAGGGGGTGACAGGTCTCGACTCCGGATGTCGAGGCAGGAGAAGCGGGCCGAGGAAGGCGACGATCATCTCGTTAACGAATAACGTCGCAAAATAATCAAGCGCCGACAATAGTCGCGCGGCCAACTACGCCCTCGCGGCTTAGTTGACCTGTCAGCCCGGGAGCGCCTCCGGCCCGGGATCTGGCATCGCAAGGAGGATCACCGTCGTCCCCGGTCACGGGGGGCGACGGAACACCCAACAGTGACTGAGCCCGTCACCGACTTGCTTGCGTGATCGGTGGGGCCGAGAAACACACAGCAAGCTGCGCCCGGAGAAGCCCTGTCACGGTGCCGGAGGACGCGGGTTCGATTCCCGCCACCTCCACCGTTACCAAGGCCCCTGACCTGCCAGAACAGGTCAGGGGCCTTGTCATTACCGTCATTGGGGATAGCCCAGGGATGACGGGCTCTTCACAGTTGAGGTCCTCGTTGCAGCAGCTACCGATGAGACCACCATCACTGATTCGACCGTACGAGCCGCCGCTGTCCAGGCCGAGCCCACGTGGCTCGACCCACCCGCGTGAGGGATGCAGCTGGTTCCGGCCTCCACCGCCAACTCGATGACGCGCAACGGCAAGCCCGCTGCCGATCTGGTTGACGATGACGACGTCGTGCTCGGCGCGGTCGATGGCCCGGCCGGCTCCGACGTAGGTGTCAGGCATGACGCTTTGGTTGCCCTGCTGGCAGGTGGTTGCCAGGACCGCGTCGTCCTTGGCGTCGTTCAGGGTCCCGAGCGTCTGGTGGGCGAGCTGGCAGCCGCGCAGCATCAGTCCCTCCTCCAGGACGAGGACACCGATGTCGGCCACCTCGAACGGGCCGTGCACGACTTCGGAGTAGTACGCGTTCTCGATCACCACGGCAGCCTCCTGGGTAGGTAGGTAGGTAGGTAGGCAGGCAGGCAAGCAAGCAAGCAAGCAGGCAGGGAGGACCGGCCCAGCGACGGGGGCCAGGTTCTGTGCCGCGGGACGCTGGCACGGCGGACGGGCGTCCGGCAAGCACCCGCCGATCGTGGGTGCGGCCACGGTTCTGGTCACCGGCTGGTTCGACTTGCGCGCGGGTATGACGTGGATCACCTTGTGCGGCACACCGGTGTGACGCACAGCACGCATCGCGCCTCGCCGGCCCTCCCGCCGCCCGCCCCGGGTGGCCCTGACCGTGAGGTGTGCGATGTCCACCGCCAGTTCCAACCCCGGCTCGACCTGTTGAGCTCGGTGCCCGCGCAGGCGGTCAGCCCTGAGGTCGCTCCCGCACGATGGCGAGCCAGACGGAGGTCACGGCGATGCCGGCGGTCGCCAACGGCGTGCCGACCTCGGTCTTCGGCTTCGCCCTCGTCGTGATCATGCTGTCGTTGGTCAACACCGGGACCCTGTCCTCGGGCAGCCTGCTCGTCCCGCTCTTGATGGTCATCGGCTTCCTGACCATCTGCGTCGGCGGGCTCTATGAGCTCCGCAACAACGACATGTTCGGAGGTTTCTTCGTCGCTGTCTACGCCACGTTCCTGCCCGCCACCGGCATCAGCCTGCGCTGCTTCGCACCGGGTGCCGACGCCGCTGCCGTCAAGGCCTTCGGTGAGGAGATCGGCGCGCTGTCCCTCATCGCCGTGCTGGTGTCGGTTGTGTTCACGATCTCCGCCCGCCTGGTCAACACCACGGCCGTCATCGCCTTCGCGCTGCTGACGGTCGTGTTCGTGCTGGCCGGTCTCGGCAACATGATCGGCGGCGACACCGGTGCGACCCTGATCAGGGGTGCCGGTTACTTCGACCTGCTCGACGGCCTGGCCGCCTTCTGGCTGGCCACCGGCGTCCTGCTCGACACTATGCACGGCAAGGACCTGATGAAGCTCTGATCGGGACGACCCTGAACGCCGTCCCCGTATCACCCACGTCCCACTGAGCCTGGAGGACCGCACGATGACCGATCCCGTCTCCGCAGCGATCGACGCTGAGGGGCACGACCACGCACCACCGTCCAGCCTGCTTCCTGACGACGCGCAGCAGCGCCTGGTCGGCGTGATCCGCGCCGCTTTCCCGCACCGGGACTTCCCGGACGGGCCCTACGAGCGCACGGCCGAGCACATCATCGCCACCGCCGCGGCGAGCCCGTTCCAGACCGCCCAGCTGGGTCAAGGGCTCGTCTCGCTGGACGCCCTGCGCGATAAGCCCTTCGCCGAGCTCGACGCCGCTGAGCAGCTGTCGGTGCTCGAGCAGATCCAGCACACGGCGTTCTTCCAGCTCGTCCGCTCCACGACCGTGGTCTTCATGTACTCCGACCGCGACGTCTGGCAGGTCCTCGGTTACGAGGGCGAGTCCAGCGACAAGGGCGGCTACCTGCACCGCGGCTTCGACGATCTCGACTGGCTTCCTGACCCCCGCATCGAGGAGATGAGCTCATGACCCGCTTCGCCAACGACGACTCCGACGTCGTCGTCGTCATCGGATCCGGTGCCGGCGGCGGCACCCTGGCCAACGACCTGTGCCAGGCCGGCATCCGTGTCGTCTGCCTCGAGGCCGGCCCCCACCTGACCGGCCCGGATTACCACAACGACGAGTGGCCGGCCTTCAACCAGATGGCGTGGACCGACATGCGCACGACGTCGGGCAGCTTCCGCGTCGCGAAGGACTTCCCGAACTTGCCTGCCTGGACCGTCAAGGCCGTCGGTGGCACGTCGACCCACTGGGCCGGTGCCTGCCCGAGGTTCAAGGACTACGAGTTCAAGACCCGGTCGACCTACGGCGACATCGACGGGGCCTCGCTGCTCGACTGGCCCGTCACCCTGCAGGAGATGGAGCCGTACTACGACAACGCCGAGATCCGCATGGGCGTCACCCACCGCCACGGACGCCCGCCGCTGCCGGCCAACAACAACTACAAGGTGTTGGCCAACGGTGCGCAGAAAGTCGGCTACGAGCAGTACGCCACGGGGCCCTACGCCACCAACGCGACGCCCTTCGACGGCCGGCCGGCGAGCAATCAGGACGGCTTCAACTTCCAGGGGGACAAGACCGGCGCTAAGTGGTCGACGCTGGTGGCCGAGCTGCCCAAGGCCGAGGAGACCGGCAACCTGGACCTGCGTCCGGACTGCCACGTCGCCCAGATCACGCACGACAAGACCGGGAAGGCCGACGGCGTCCTGTACTTCGAGGGCGGCGTCCTCAAGCGCCAGGCCGCGCGGGTCGTCTGCGTGGCGGCCGGAGCCATCGAGTCGGCACGCCTGCTGCTGCTGTCCGCGTCGCCAATGTTCCCCGACGGCCTGGCCAACGGCTCGGGCGAGGTCGGCAAGAACTACATGCGCCACCTGACCGGGTCGAGCTACGCCCGGTTCGAGCAGCCGGTGCACATGTACCGCGGCGAGACCATGGCCGGCATCGTGGCGGACGAGGCGGGGCTGGACAAGGATCGCGGCTTCGTCGGGGGCTACTACATGGAGACCCTGTCGCTGGGCCCGGCGTTCCTCGCCGCGTTCGCCGACCCGGGCGCCTGGGGACCGAAGTTCACCGAGATCATGGATGGCTACGAGAACACCGCCGGTCTGTGGATCGTCGGTGAGGACATGCCCCAGTCGACCAACCGGGTCACGCTCAACACCAGCGTGACCGACCAGCACGGGCTGCCGGTGCCGAACCTGAACTTCGACGACCACGCCAACGACGTCGCGATGCGCACCTACGCCCACGAGCACACCGCCGAGCTCTACCGGGCCGTCGGAGCCACCGGCGTGACGGCGACCCCGCCGTACCCGGCGACGCACAACATGGGCACGACCCGCATGAGCACCCGTCCCGAGGACGGCGTGCTCAACGCCCACGGCCGCGCTCACGACGTGCCGAACCTGTTTGTCAGCGACGGCTCGGTCTTCACGACCGGTGCCGCGGCAAACCCGACGCTGACGATCGTGGCTCTGGCGGTCCGGCAGGCCGAGCACATCATCGCCCAGCTCAAGGTCGGCGCCCTGTAGGAGCCGTCCGCCGACCGATCTCGACGCCGTGCCCTCAGGGGCACGGCGTCGAGTCGTGTCAGGAGTTCTTCATCTCCCCGAGCTCAGACCAGTCGTCCTGCGGGACGTCGAAGTTCACAACCTTGGGGGTCGAGGCGAGGTAGGGCGGCAGGATCTGCTGGGCGTCCTTGAAGTGCTGCGAGCCCACATGCGCTCCGCCGGCCTCGCC
>JAYUMN010000096.1:0-5478 GCA_043762595.1 Frankiales bacterium | reverse complement strand
TCGCTGGGCGTCCACCTTGTCCTCGCGACGCAGCGACCCAGCGGCGTCGTCAGCCCGGAGATCCGGGCCAACACCAACCTGCGGGTGGCGCTGCGGGTGACCGACGTGGCCGAGTCCCAGGACGTCATCGACGCCCCGGACGCCGCCTCGATCGCCAAGAGCACACCTGGTCGCGGCTACGTCCGGACCGGGCATACGTCCCTGCAGCTGTTGCAATCCGCCCGGGTGGGTGGCCGGCGACCGGGGCTCGCCGTCGCCAGTCAGGTCCCGGTGACGGCGGTGGCCGTCCCGTGGTCGGTGCTGGGCCAGCCGGCTCCCGCAACGACCCGCAACGAGCCCGAGCCGGACCAGGACCAGACTGACCTGCACGCGCTCGTCGAAGCCATCCGGGAAGCCGCCGCCGACCTGCCGCCCCAGCGTGGACCGTGGCTCGAGCCGCTGCCGGCAATGGTGCGGCTGTCGACGCTGTTCCGCGGGGACGCGTCGGCCTTGGGTGAGGGTCCGGCGACGACGCCGGCCTGGCCGCCGGCGGCCCTGCCGCTGCGGCCCGTGCCCTACGGCCTTGCCGATCTGCCGGAGCGACAGGTCCAACAACCCGCCGTTCTGGACCTCGAACACGGCAGCCATCTGCTGGTCGTCGGCGCCCCCCGGTCCGGCCGGTCCACCATGCTGCGCACCGTCGCCGGCGCGATCGCGCTGCGATGTCAGCCTCAGGACGTGCACCTGTATGCCCTCGACTGCGGCAACGGGGCCCTCCTCCCGGTCGCGGGCCTCCCACACTGCGGCGCCGTCGTCCAGCGCAGCCAGGTCGGGCGTGCCGACCGGCTGTTGACCCGGCTGACAATCGAGCTCGCCCGACGACAGGACCTGCTGGCCGCCGGCGGTTTCGCCGACGTCGCCGAGCAACGCGCCGCGGCGGTCGCGGACCGGTTGCCCTTCCTGGTGCTGCTGGTGGACCGGTGGGAGGGCTTTCTGTCCGCCTTCGACGACATCGACGCAGGGCGGCTGACCGACACGTTCCTGCGCCTGCTGCGGGAGGGGCCCGGGGCCGGACTGCGGGTGGTCGTGGCCGGCGATCGGAGCGCGCTGCTCAGCAAGATCTCCAGCTCGATCGAGGACACGCTCGTCCTGCGGCTCGCGGACCGCAGCGACTACGCGCTCGCCGGCTTGTCCCCGCGCCTGCTGCCGAGCCACATCGAGAGTGGGCGGGCCTTCCGGGGCGACAGCGGGGTCGAGGTGCAGATCGCGCTGCTCGGGACCGACGGCAGCGGCGTGGCCCAGGCGGCCGAGCTCGGGACCATCGTCAGCACCTGGGCGACCGCACCGGCGTTGCCGCGGGACCGCCGCCCGTTCCGGGTCGAGGTGCTCCCAGCTCGCCTGACGTACGGCGAGATCGAGCCGCTGCCCAGCAAGGAGCGGGGGCCGTTGGTGATCACCATCGGGGTCGGTGGGGACGAGCTCGCTGCCGTCACGGTCGACCTGGCGCTACTCGGACCGGGCTTCACGATCGCTGGGCCGGCCCGCTCCGGCCGCTCCACCGCGTTGCTCGCCGGGGCTGGATCGCTGCTGGCCGCTGGCACCCAGCTGTGCATCCTCGCGCCGAGACCCTCGCCGCTTCGCGACCTGGCCGGAGCGGCCGGAGTCCTGCGTGTCGTCACGGACAGCGACCCGCGTCCGGAGGACCTGGTCAGCACCTTCAACGAGGCGAACGGCGCCTTCGCGGTGCTCATCGATGACGCGGAGCTGTTGCACGCGAGCGATGTACAGCCGCTGCTGCAGCAAGTCCTCCGGGACGGCCGGGACCTCGGGCATTGCCTGATCGTCGCCGGGACGACCGATGAGCTCGCAGGAGCATTCCGGGGGTTCACGGCCGACGTCCGCAAGAGCCGGTCCGGACTGCTGCTGAGCCCCCAGTCGCACCTGGAGGGCGAGTTGCTGGGGGCGCGTCTGGCTCGGTCGGCCGCGTTCAACGGGCCACCTGGCCGCGGGCTGCTGATCACCCCCGGTCAAGTCTTGCTGGTCCAGGTGCCGGTGCCCTAGACGGTATGCGGGTCGTGGCTGGCCGACGAACCCCGGCACCCCCTCGCCATCGCCACCGTGACCTCGCACGTCACCAACACGGGGGAGGTGACCGTCACGGGGCCAGCCGTGGAAAACTCGCCTGCTCGCGTGCGGGCCAGGTGGCGAAAGCTGCGCCCTGGCAGCACAGGGAGCGGCAGGCTCATCACGATGGCGGTCGTCCCCACCTAAGGCCGGGGCTCAGGTCGAACCACGACCAGGCCACCGACACCGGGCCCGGGTAGCCACCGGCAACCCGGGCCCGGAACACGCCAGGCGGACCTACCTGAACTGGCTGGTGAGGCGCTGCTCCAGCGAGTCGTAGTCCTGGCCGGCACCGTGCAGGCTCCGGCCGATGCCGCCGAGGGCGTCCTTCATGGACCGGGCTGCCTTGTCCCACTGGCCAAACAGGTCCTGAAACGAACTCGACGCCGCACCGGTCCAGGATCCCGCCAGGGCGGCCATCTGCGACGTGAGCTGGCTCAACCGGGCCTCGATCTCGGCGGCTTCGCGCTGGATCGTGCTCGCCTTGGACTGCACGTCTCCGGTGGAGACCTTCACCTCATACGCCATCGTTGAACTCCCGTCGTCGTGGTCCGGACCCCGACCAGCCGGTCGAGATTCTGAAATCGACGCTAGTGGCGCATACCTCGTGAAAACGCGAAGCGAATCGATCTGTGGACAACACCAAGCGAGACGCAGATGCCCAACGCCTCAGTCTTTCTGGTCCGCCAACTTGCCGCGGAGCTGCAGGACCGCCTTGGTGTGCATCTGGCAGATCCGACTCTCCGTCACGCCAAGCACCTGGCCGATCTCGGCCAGCGTGAGGCCTTCGTAGTAGTAGAGCGTCACGACGATCTTCTCGCGCTCGGGCAACGTGTTGATCGCCTTCGCCAACAGGTACTTCGTCTCCTCGGTCTCGAACGCGGCGACCGGGTCCTCAGCCTTGGTGTCCTCAAGGGTGTCGACCAGCGACAGTTTGTCGCCCTTCTCGCCACCGGCTGTCAGCAGCTCGTCGAGCGCGACCACATTGACGAAGGAGACCTGACCGAAGATCGTGTGCAGATCGTCCAGGGCAATCCCGAGTTCGCCGGCGACTTCAGCCTCGGTGGGGGTCCGGTGCAGGCGTGCTTCGAGAGCGGCGTAGGCCTTCTCCACCTCGCGGGCCTTATAGCGGACCGAGCGCGGAATCCAATCGATCGAGCGGAGCTCGTCGATGATCGCACCCTTGATGCGACTGATTGCGTAGGTTTCGAACTTGATCGCGCGTTCGATATCGAATTTCTCGATCGCGTCGATAAGGCCGAAGATGCCGTAGGAGACCAGGTCGGCCTGCTCGATGTTCGGCGGGAGGCCAACGCCGACCCGGCCGGCGACGTACTTCACCAGCGGCGAATAGTGCAGGATCAGCCGCTCACGCAGCCGTTCCTCCCCAGAGGCTTTGTACTCGCGCCACAGGACCGCGATGGCCTGTTCGATCTCGGCCCGCTCCTCGTCGCTGACCCCGGCGTAGCGTCCGCGACGGGCCGGCTTGGCCGGCGTGTCCGCCGACCCGCCGAGATCTGTCGCCGTCGTCTGGACGTCATCGAGCGCAGCGGTGGCCACCGGGCCACCCGAGCCCTCAGGCTCGGGGGTGCGCACGCTCATAGCTCGTCCTCAGCCGCTCGACGCTGACATGCGTGTAGATCTGGGTCGTCGCGAGCGTAGCGTGGCCCAGCAGCTCTTGGACGCTCCGCAGGTCAGCGCCCCCTTCGAGCAGGTGCGTCGCAGCGCTGTGACGCAGGCCGTGGGGACCCAGGTCAGGCGCGCCGGGCACGGCCGCGAGCCGGACGTGCACCATCCGTCGGACCGTCCGGGCGTCGACCCGGCCACCCCGCGCGCCGAGCAGCAACGCCGAGCCGCTGGCCGGCGACACCCACCGTGGCCGCCCCTCGCCTCGCCAGCGATCAAGGGCGCGCTGCGCCAGAGCGCCGTACGGCACGGTGCGTTCCTTGCGGCCCTTGCCGAGCACCCGGACGACCCACCGTGCATCATCGACGTCGTTGAGGTCGAGGCCACAGAGCTCCGACACCCGGATGCCCGTGCCGTAGAGCAGCTCTAGGGTCGCACGGTCACGCAACTCGGCGGGCGACTTGCCGTCGACCGCATCGACCAGCCGCGCGGCCTCGTCGACGCGTAGGACATCGGGCAATGGCCGGTGGCCTTTCAGGGTGCCGAGGAGGGCCCCCGGATCGTGTTGGAGCAGGCCCGTGCGGTGCGCCCAGCTGGTGAAGGCGCGCGCACTCGAACCGCGCCGGGCTAGCGTCGACCTGGCAGCTCCACTCGCGCGAAGCCTCGCCAGCCAACTCCGCAGCACGCTTAGGTCCACATCTGCCGGCTCAGTTACTCCGCTCCGCGTCGCGTGCTCGAGCAGGCCCTCGACGTCACCCGCATAGGCCCGGATGGTGTGCACCGAGCGATCCCGCTCAAGCTCGAGGTGGCGCACGAAGCCGACGAGGGCAGCCTGCAGCGCCGGTGGCAGGGCTGCGTCGACGGGCACGCCAGTCACGTTCGGCGAGGGTGCGACGCAGGTCAAGCCGCCACGCGCCGCAGGTCATCGGCCCGGCACCGCCACCGGTCGACCAGCGCCGAGCGCGGTCAGCCGCCAGCCGCCGTCGCGACGCTCCACCAGGCCCGCCACGAGTAGTGGCGGCAGCACCTGCTGGACGACGAGGGCGGAGACCCCCGCCGTGCGGGCGATGCTGGCCTCGCCCGCCGGCGAACGCACCGGCACTGCGTCGAGCACGCGGCGGACCGTCTCGGGCAGCCCATCGCGCGGGTGGTCTGGGGCCCGCGCGGGTGAAAGCAGGTGCTCACCTGCGGCGCCGACGGCGTCCAGCACGTCCCCCGCGGTCGTGACGCACAGCGCGTCGCAGTCGCGGAGCAGCAGGTGGCAACCGACGGACTGCTCGGATGTCACCGGTCCCGGCACCGCCATCAGTTGGCGTCCCAGATCGGCCGCCCACCCGGCGGTCGACAGCGACCCACTCCGGCGCGCCGCCTCGACCACGACGGTGCCGACCGTCAGTGCTGCGATGAGCCGGTTCCGGACGAGGAACCGCAGCCGGGTTGGTGCGCTGCCAGGCGGCAACTCGCTGATCAACAGGCCACGCTCGGCAATTCGGCCCAAGAGCCTGTCATGCCCGCGCGGGTAGGCGACGTCCACTCCACAGGCCAGCACCGCCACGGTGCCACCCGCCGGACCGTTCAACGCTCCTCGGTGCGCGGCACCGTCGATGCCGTAGGCGCCCCCACTGATCACTGACCAGCCAGCCTCGGCCACCCCGAGGGCCAGCTCGCCAGCCACCTGCTCGCCGTAGGCCGTTGCCGCCCGGGCGCCGACGATGGCGACGGAACGCTCCAGGTCGACCAGCGATCCCG
>JAYUMN010000095.1:0-3319 GCA_043762595.1 Frankiales bacterium | reverse complement strand
GGGTACCAGATCACGCAGTCCAAGATCGCCATCGGCGGGGGTGGGCTGTTCGGCCAAGGGTTCCTGCGTGGGTCCCAGACCGACGGAGGGTTCATCCCGGAGCAACAGACCGACTTCATCTTCACCGTCACCGCCGAAGAGGGCGGATTTCTCGGCGGGCTGGTCCTGCTGTCGACCTTGGGCGTTCTGCTGTGGCGCGGCATCAGCATCGCCGGCGCCGCCCCGGACCTGTTCGGCCGGTTGCTCGCCGGTGGCGTGACGATGTGGCTTGCCTTCCAGTCCTTTGTCAACATCGGCATGACCGTCGGAATCATGCCAGTGACTGGACTGCCCCTACCGCTGGTGTCCTACGGCGGCTCCTCGCTCTTCGCCGACCTGCTCGGCGTCGGTCTACTGCTCAACATTCACCGTCAGACTGTGCGTAACGCACCAGGCTCCCGCTGATGATGCGCGCCCGGTTGATCGCAATCCAGCACCCAACTAGAACCCCCCGCCCGGCCGATCGCTGGACCGTGCCCCGGCTACCGGCAGCGCGGCTCGGCCGCGACAGGTAGCCGAAGGGGGCCCAGTCAAGGCGGTCGGTCCCTATGCCGGGGCGCGGCTCACGACCCGCCGTCGCAACCAGGTAGCTCCCGTACGACGAGTTGGACGATGAGCGTGTCGTGCGGACACCGAGGCGGTGTCGCCCTGATCCTCCACGAGAGCAAGGCGATGTCCAGCACGGCCGGCATGGACCCTGCTGCCTGGATCGAGCAGACCGAGCAGACCGAGCAGATCGAGCAGATCGAGCAGATCGAGCAGACCGACCCGGACTGGGCCACGGGTCAGGTGAAGACTGGTTGGCGTCCATGCGCCTACCTCAAGGGGAGCTCAACGTGCCGTGGGGTCCGCGTCGCGCCGATGCGGCTGCTCCTCGGTCTGCGCCCAGCCGCTGCGGCGACCCCGGTCGGCGAGCGAACTGGTTTCGATCTCCCACCACGGTCGATGCAGCAGGACGTTCTGTGTCGGGTCGTTGTGCTCGGCGCGGGCTACCTGCTCGGCAGCGTTGAGGGCGTCGAGTTCCGCATCGACGTCGCTGGCTTGGCGGGCGTCGCTGCGTACCCACGCCAACAGGAGCACCAGCAGCGCGGGGAGCCCGACCAGCTCACTGAGCGCAACCATTGCGGTGCCGCCGATCTGCTGCGCCCTGGCGGGCGACGGGCCCCAGGAGCGTGTGAGGTGGGCGTAGTAGCCCGCTGCGATGACGTGCCCGGTTCCGAGGACAGCAAGGCCGGGTAAGGCATCGAGCAACCCGTCGAGGAAGGCGATCAGGGCCCGGACCGGGTAGGACGTTGTTCCGGTGCCTTCGTCGATGCCGAGCAGCGGGAACAGGAACCCGCAGCCCACGATGAGTAACGCCAACCGGGTCAATTCCAGCAGCGCCGGGTGTTCAAGCCGGGCCTGGTCCCAACCCGTCGTGTAGATGAGCAGCAACAGCGTGACGGCCAGGACCGATCCGGTGAGGGGGAAACCCAGCAGCCGGCCCAGCGTGCGTCGCGGGCGGGAGGCAACCGCGCCAAGTGTTGGGCGAAGTAACCGCATGAGGGCTACCGGCCGGCCGAGCGTCAGCCCGACCGGGACGAGCGTCATCAGCAGCACGTCCTGCACCGCCAGTGGCCAGAACAGGATCCGGGAGTACGTGCCCAGGAATGAGCAGGTCACCAGCAGCAGCGAACCGACGCCAACACCGGCGAACCAGCAGGTCGATGCCCTGTCCCAGTGCCCGCCGCGGGCCCGCACCCGCCGGACCGCCAGGGAGTACACCGCGACCGCCAGGACCGCTAGCGCCAGGGCGGGCACGTTTGGTGACCATCCCGTCAACCACCGAGCAGGAGTCAGCGGCACTACCTGCGTGGTCACTGTCGGTCCCCTGCGCCGCTGACAGGGCCATCGGCACGACGCGACGGTGCGGTGGCCCACGGCGCTGTGGCTTTCGGAGCCACCGTTCTCACAGGCCCCGCCGGCCGCCCGCCTACGCAGCTGCGCCACGAATCCGTTGGCACCGGGCGCCAGTGAGCCGCGGCGAGGGGCCCCGCCAAGCTCAGCAAGGGGTCGAGCGAGTTGTGATCAGGACGCTGCTGACTCTGCGTGTTCATGTTAGGAGAGTGTGGCCCACGCCGGTGACCCAGGGGGTGGCGCGTCACGGGTGGAACCTTCGCCAACGCGGGCACCGCAGTTCGCGTCATGTCGGCCAGGCCGCCAGGGGGAGTCCCGTTGCGACGCCAGACCTTACGAGCACCGATCTGATCGTGACCCGGGGTCGCACCGGCCAGGCTGGCTGGTTGCGGTTCGTGTTCCGCGGCGCGCCACCCGTCGGCGCCGCCTCCGGCAACCGTCTCCAACCTGTTGACCCACCAGCCAGAAACGCCAGGTGCTTGACGAAGTACGGGCCGGGCGCTGCGGACATTTTTCAGGGTTACGTCGGTCTGGCACCCGGGTGCTGACCGGTGCTGGCAGCTTGTCCGGCGGCGCCAACGGCGAACCAACCGACGATGTCGCGCAGGGAAGGTCGCCAGACCCTGAAGGTGTGACCACCGGGGCGTTCCACGTAGGTCGTCGAGGTGACGTTCAGGGCCGCTGCCAGCCGGGCGAATGCCTGGTCCTGGCGCCGGACGAGGCGGTCGCTTCGGCCGACATCGATACGCAGACGAACCCGGCGGGCCGCCGGTTCGTGGCGCAGCAGCCACGCTGGTGAGTGCTGTTGCAGCACGTCGGTGAGATTACGTGGGTCACCGAAGAGCTGCTTCAGGCTGCCATAGCTGTAGGTCGGTTCGATCAGCGGTGACATCGCGGCGGCGCTTCCGAACAGCGACGGGTGCCGCAATGCGATGTCGAGGGCACAGAACCCGCCGGCAGAGTTGCCAACCAGGCCTCTGGACCTGTTCGTCGGCTGGGTGCGTAGCCGGCGGTCGACGAGGCGCATGACGTCCTGGACGAGGTAGCTCTCGGCTCGGTAGTGCGGGGTATCGACGCACTCGGTGTCGTCGAGCCACGATCGAGACAGGCGGGGTACGACGAGCAATACCGGGTGGCCGGCAACGGCGGCCCGGTAGCCGGCGTCAGCCGCGTCCGCACCCCGGAACCAGTCCAGCGGGACGCCAGGCGAGCCGTGCAGCAGATAGAGCACCGGGAAGCGGCGGGTTGGTTCGGAAAAGTACTGGGGCGGGAGGTAGACCAACGCCTGCTGGCCATGCACGCCGCTAACCGGACCCGGCGCGTCGACGCTGGTCACCACGCCGCGCGGGTGGCGGGTGGACACGGGCTCAGCCAGCGCTCGCAC
>JAYUMN010000094.1:0-5037 GCA_043762595.1 Frankiales bacterium | reverse complement strand
GACACGGTGCGCGCGCAGGGCTGGGCCGCGACCGAGCAGGAGTACGAGGTCGGCCTGAACGCCGTGGCCGCCCCCGTCCGCGACCATGAGGACGCTGTCGTCGCCGCCGTGAGCGTCTCCGGGCCGTCCTATCGGCTGACCAGCGAAGCGCTGCCGGCGGTGGCCGTGCGCGTCGTGGCTGCGGCCCGTGAGCTCAGCCGGCGGCTCGGCCACCTCGCCTGAGCCTCGCGAATCCATCGCGCAGACCGTAACCGGCTGTTCGCCTCGCTGTCCTACCTCCCCCTGTTGACAGTGCAGCAGCGGCCCGCCAGGCTGACTGTTGCTCCTTGGACATCATGTTGCGCAGCACACAACAAGGCTCTGGAGGACGTGTGGCATCAGCCCGCGTGGTCATCATCGGCGCCGGCATCGTGGGCTGCTCGCTGGCCGACGAGCTCACCGAGCGCGGTTGGACCGACGTCACCGTCGTCGAGCAGGGCCCGCTGTTCGCCGCCGGGGGCTCCAGCTCGCACGCCCCCGGGCTGGTCTTCCAGACCAACAGCTCCAAGACCATGACCGAGTTTGCGCGCTACACGGTGGACAAGCTGACCGGTCTCGACCTCGACGGCCAACGTTGCTTTAACCAGGTCGGCGGCCTCGAGGTCGCCACCACCCCCGATCGGCTGGCCGATCTGCAGCGCAAGCACGGCTGGGCCGCCTCCTGGGGCGTGCCGGCCCGGCTGGTCGACACCGCCGCGTGCCTCGCGTTGCACCCGCTACTCGACCCGGCAGCGGTCCTCGGCGGCTTGTACGTCGGGACCGACGGGCTGGCCAGCGCGCTGCGGTCGGGGGCGGCCCAGGCCCGTCGTGCGACCGAGCGCGGGGCGCGCTTCCTGGCCCATCATGCCGTGCTGGACGTCGCCAGCACCGGCGGCCGGGTCACCGGCGTAGTGACCAGCCAGGGCCTGGTGCCGGCCGACGTCGTCGTCTCCGCGTGCGGCTTCTGGGGGCCCAAGGTCGGACGAATGGTCGGCCTGACTGTGCCGCTGCTGCCGATGGCCCACCAGTACGCCCGCACCGGCCAGGTCCCGGGCCTGCTCGACGACGGCTCCACCGACGCCAGGCTGCCCATCGTGCGCCACCAGGACGCCGACCTGTACTACCGCGAGCACGGTGACCGGCTCGGCATCGGCTACTACGGCCACCGGCCGATGCCGGTCGACGTCGAGGCGCTGCCGGGCTGGGACGACGCGACCGGCATGCCCTCGATGCTGCCGTTCACCGACGAGGACTTCGCGCCGGCCTGGAAACACAGTGTCGAGCTGCTCCCCGCGCTGGCTGAGACGAAGGTGGAGGAGGGCTTCAACGGCGTCTTCTCCTTCACCCCCGACGGCCTGGCGCTGATGGGCGAGCACCGCGAGCTCGCTGGGTTCTGGGTCGCCGAGGCGGTCTGGGTCACCCACTCCGCCGGGGTAGCGAAAGCGATGGCCGAGTGGATCATCGAGGGCCAGCCCCGCACCGACGTCCACGAGTGCGATCTCTACCGCTTCGAGGAGGTCCAGCTGGCGCCCGGCTACGTCCAGGCCCGCAGCGCGCAGAATTTCGTCGAGGTCTACGACATCGTCCACCCGCTGCAGCCCTCGGAGCAGCAGCGGCCACTGCGGGTCTCGCCGTTCTACCCCCGTCAGCAGGAGCTCGGGGCGGTCTTCCTGGAGGCCGGCGGCTGGGAGCGCCCGCACTGGTACGCCGCGAACGCCCCGTTGGTTGAGGGGCTCGAGGTGCCCGCTCGCGACGCCTGGTCTGCCCGCTACTGGTCGCCGATTGCGTGCGCGGAGTCGCACGCCACCCGCAACGGCGTGGCGATGTACGACATGACCCCGCTCAAGCACCTCGAGGTTGCCGGCCCCGGCGCGCTCGCCCTGCTGCAGGGGCTGACGACCAACAATTTGGCGAAGTCGGTCGGCGCAGTGACCTACACCCTCATGCTGGACGAGAACGGCGGCGTACGAAGCGATCTGACGGTCACCCGGCTAGCCGAGGAGCTGTTCCAGGTGATGGCCAATGGCCCACTCGACCTCGACTGGATCACCCGCCACCTGCCGGCCGACGGCTCGGCCGCGGTCCGCGACGTCACCGGCGGCTGGTGCTGCATCGGGCTGTGGGGACCCAAGGCCCGCGAGATGCTCCAGCCGCTCACCCGCGACGACTTCTCCAACCATGCACTGAAGTACTTCCGTGCCCAGCCAGCACATCTGGGCGGCGTCCCGGTCACCGCGCTGCGGCTGTCCTACGTGGGCGAGCTCGGTTGGGAGATCTACACGACCGCCGACAACGGCCTGCGGCTGTGGGACCTGCTGTGGGCCGCGGGCCAGCAGTACGGCGTGGTGGCCGGCGGTCGCAGCGCCTTCAACAGCTTGCGGCTCGAGAAGGGCTACCGGCTCTGGGGCACCGACATGACGACCGAGCACGACCCCTACGAGGCGGGGCTCGCCTTCGCGGTGCGGATGGACAAGGGCGACTTCGTCGGCCGGGCTGCCATCGAGGGCCGCTCGCCGGAGACCGCTGCCCGCCGGCTGAGCTGCCTGGTGCTGGATGAGCCGACCGATGTCGTGCTCGGCAAGGAGCCGGTCCTCGTCGACGGTGTCCCGACCGGTTACGTCACCAGCGCCGCGCATGGCTCCACGATCGGCCGCACCATCGCCTACGCCTGGCTCCCCGCGGTCGCCGCCGAGATTGGCACCGCCGTCGAGGTGGAGTACTTCGGCCGCCGGCTCCCGGCCACGGTCAGCGCCGAGCCGCTGGTCGACCCGCAGATGTCCCGCATCCGGCGCTGAGCGCCCCAACAGACCAGGGAGAGAGCGATGTCGTACGACGTGATCGTCGTCGGTCTCGGCGGCATGGGCAGCGCGGCCGCCTACCAGCTGGCCGCCCGCGGCCAGCAGGTGCTCGGGCTGGAGCGGTACACCCCCGCGCACGACAAGGGCTCCAGCCACGGCGGATCGCGGATCGTGCGCCAGTCCTACTTCGAGGACCCGGCCTACGTTCCGCTGCTACTGCGGGCCTACGAGCTGTGGGAGCGGCTCGAGCGCGACTCCGGGCGCGACGTCCTCACCTTGACCGGCGGGTTGTTCCTCGGCCGGGAGGACACCCTCACCTTCGCCGGCAGCCTGCGCGCGTCGCAGCAGTGGGGGCTCCCGCACGAGGTGTTGACGGCGGCCGACGTACGGCGGCGCTACCCGACGTTCAGCCCGGCCGAGGACGAGCTGGCGTTGTACGAGGCGAAAGCTGGCTTCGCCCGGCCCGAGGCAACCGTGGCGGCGCACCTGCTGCTGGCCGATCGGGCCGGGGCCGAGCTGCACTTCGGCGAGCCCGTTCTGCGGTGGGAGTCCACAGCCAACGGCGTCCGGGTGACCACCGGATCAGCGACGTACGAGGCCGGCCAGCTCGTCGTCGCCCCCGGCGCCTGGGCCCCCCAGCTGCTGTCAGACCTGGGCGTGCCGATCGAGGTTGAGCGCCAGGTCATGCACTGGTTCGAGCCGCTCGGCGGCGTCGGGCCCTACTTGCCGGACCGGCACCCGATCTACATCCACGAGGACCGCGACGGAACGCAGATCTACGGCTTCCCTTCGATCGACGGGCCCGAACGCGGGGTGAAGGTCGCCTTTTTCCGCCGCGGGCAGGTGTGCACCCCGGACACCATCGACCGGTCCGTCGCCGCCGCCGAAGTCGACGACATGCGCATCTACACCGCCCGGCTGCTGCCGTCCCTGCCGGTCCGGTTCCTCAAGGCCGCAGCCTGCATGTACAGCAACACCCCCGACCAGCACTTCGTCATCGCCAGGCACCCCGAGCACGCGAACGTCACGGTGGCCTGCGGCTTTTCTGGCCACGGCTTCAAATTCGTCCCAGTCGTCGGGGAGGTCCTCGCCGACCTCGCCACGACCGGCAGCACCGCGCACCCCATCGCCCTGTTCGACCCCCGGCGCCCCGCCCTGCGCCCCGGAGCCCTCGAGGTGACCGCTTGACCACGACCGCCGCAGCTCCCGCCGCCGCTCCCGGCCCCGACGGCGAGGCGGTGTCGGCAGATTCCTGCGCAGGGGGTCGCGGGCTGCCGCCGGGTGCCGATCAGGTGCCAGCCGGCGGCAGCCTCAGACCGACCCTCGCCGGTCGCTACTACACCGACCCGGCGATCTTCGCCCGCGAGCAGGCCGCCATCTTCGAGGCGATGTGGTTCTGCGCCGTGCGCGCCAGCGATCTCGCGACCCCCGGTGCCTTCCGGACCGTCCAGGTGGGCCGGGAGAGCGTCCTGATCGTGCGTGGCCGCGACGGCCAGCTCAGGTCTTTTTTGAACATCTGCCGCCATCGCGGGGCGATGCTGTGCACCGAAGCTGCCGGTGAGGTCAGGCGCAACCTCCAATGCCGGTATCACGCCTGGACGTACGGCCTGGACGGCCGGCTCGTCGCGGCCCCCAACCTGGTCACGATGCCCGATGTGGACCGGGTCGAGCGTGGCCTGGTGACGGTGCACCTACGGGAGTGGCTCGGCTACGCCTGGGTCTGCCTGGCCGACGACCCGCCGTCGTTCGAGGCAGCTGTGCTCGAGGCCGCCGTGGAGCGGCTCGGCGATTTGGCGGCGATCGAGGCCTACCAGGTCGGGGAGCTCGAGGTCGGCCGGCGCATCAGCTACGACGTACAAGCCAACTGGAAGCTCATCATCGAGAACTTCATGGAGTGCTACCACTGCGCGACCATCCACCCCGAGCTCACCGAGGTCTTGCCGGAGTTCGCCGGCGGCTACGCCGCGCAGTACTACGTCGGCCACGGCGCGGAGTTCGCCGCGGACGTCCAGGGCTTCACGATCGACGGTAGCGAGGGTTTCGACACGCTGCCGGGCCTCGCCGAGGACCAGGACCGGCGCTACTACGCGATCACGGTCAAGCCGACAGTGTTCATCAACTTGGTGCCGGACCATGTCATCGTGCACCGGATGTTCCCGGTATCAGCGAGCCGGACGATCGTCGAGTGCGACTGGCTCTATGCCAAGAGTGTCGTCGCATT
>JAYUMN010000093.1:0-1519 GCA_043762595.1 Frankiales bacterium | reverse complement strand
CCATGACCACCCGCCGTGTCATGGGCACCGAGACCGAGTACGGCGTCGCGACGCCCAGCCAGGCCGGCACCAACGCGATGGTTGCTTCGAGCCAGGTCGTCAACGGCTATGCCGCAGCAACGCCGGAGGGCCAGGCCCGGGACCGTCGTACCAGGTGGGACTTCGAGGAGGAGAACCCGCTGCGCGACGCCCGCGGCTTCGAGGTCGGCCTGGGCGGCAGCGACCACAGCCCCGGCGAGCCGGAGGACGAGCTGGGCCTGGCCAACGTCATCCTGACCAACGGGGCCCGGCTCTACGTCGACCACGCCCACCCGGAGTACTCCACGCCCGAGGTCACCGGCCCCCGCGACCTGGTCGTGTGGGACAAGGCCGGCGAGCGGGTGATGGAGCTCGCCGCCAAGCGGGCCCTCGCCATACCTGGCACGGCGCCGCTGCAGCTGTATAAGAACAACACCGACAACAAAGGCGCGAGCTACGGCACGCACG
Organism: Frankiales bacterium; assembly: GCA_043762595.1. Classification (GTDB taxonomy): domain Bacteria; phylum Actinomycetota; class Actinomycetes; order Mycobacteriales; family SCTD01; genus JAYSQK01. The sequence continues at coordinate 1,033 of JAYUMN010000093.1, read as the reverse complement.
AGAACTACCTGATGGCGCGGCAGACGAGCTTTGCCGACATCGTCCGGCACCTCACGCCGTTCTTCGTCAGCCGCCAGGTCATCACCGGCGCCGGCCGGGTCGGCACCGGCCAGGACGGGCGCGGCGAAGGCTTTCAGCTGAGCCAGCGGGCCGACTACTTCGAGGTCGAGGTCGGCCTCGAGACGACCCTCAAGCGTCCCATCATCAACACCCGCGACGAGCCGCACGCCGACCCGGAGAAATACCGCCGGCTGCACGTCATCATCGGCGACGCCAACCTCTCGGAGATATCGACCTACCTCAAGGTCGGTACGACGAGCCTGGTGCTGGCCATGATCGAGGATGGCTGGCTCCGGCAGAACGGCATCGACCTGTCCGTCGACGGACCCGTCACGGCGCTGCGGGCGGTCAGCCACGACCCGTCGCTGCGGCATCAGGTGGCGCTCCGCGACGGCCGGCGGATGACCGCCGTGCAGCTCCAGCTCGAATACCTCGAGCAGGCCCGTAAGCACGTCGAGGACCGGCTCGGCAGCGACGTCGACCCGCAGACCACCGACATCCTGGCCCGGTGGGAAAGCGTCCTGGACCGGCTCGCGGTCGATCCCATGCAGCTCGCCGGTGAGCTGGACTGGGTCGCCAAGCTGTCGCTGCTGGAGGGCTACCGGCAGCGCGAGGGACTGGGCTGGGACGCCCCGAAGCTGCATCTGGTCGACCTGCAGTACGCCGACGTCCGGCGCGACAAAGGGCTCTACAACCGGCTGGTCGCTCGCGGCTCGATGCAGACCCTCGTCACCGAAGACGAGGTGCAGCGCGCCATCACCTCGCCGCCGAACGACACGCGGGCCTACTTCCGCGGCCGGTGCCTCGCGAAGTACCCCACCGAGGTCGCGGCGGCGTCGTGGGACTCGGTCATCTTCGACGTCGGCCGCGAGTCGCTCCAGCGGGTGCCCACCCTGGAACCCCTGCGCGGCACAAAGGCGCACGTTGGTGACCTGCTGGACAGCTGCGACAGCGCGCTCGAACTCGTGGACAC
>JAYUMN010000092.1:0-24667 GCA_043762595.1 Frankiales bacterium | reverse complement strand
ACCTGCAGGCCAAGGTCATCGTGCCCGGCCGCCCCGACGACCTCCTCGAGCGCGGTGCGCCACCGGGCCCCCGGATGACCGCGCGGGCAGGGCGCGGTGAACTCCGTCCAGGAGCTCATCACCGCCTCGCGCCTTCAGTGTCACCCCGCCGTCAACGTCTGGCATACGGCCCCCAGCGGGCGCGCAGCGGCGCGTGCTGGGCCGTTCCGCGCAGCCGGAGCACCAGCAGCGCTCCGACCACGAAACCGATGACGTGCGCGCCGTACGCGACACCGCTGCCGGCGGCCAGGGTCGCGCCGCGGAAATAGAGGTACTGAAGCACGAACCACGAGCCGAGCACCAGCCACGCCGGCAGCCGGACCGGCAGGAAGAACAGAAAGGTCAGCAGCGACCAGACCCGGGCCCGCGGGTAGAGCACGAGGTAGGCGCCGAGCACCCCCGCGATCGCCCCGGACGCGCCGACGAGCGGCGCGGTTGAGCCGGCCGCGAACAGCGAGAAGCCGTACGTCGCGACGTAGCCGCAGCCGAGATAGAAGGCGAGGTAGCGCAGCCGGCCCAGCCGGTCCTCGACGTTGTTGCCGAAGACATACAGGAACAGCATGTTGCCGAGCAGGTGGAGCCAGCCGCCGTGTAGGAACATCGCGGTCAGCACCGACAGCAGCGGCGTTTTGTGGAAGGGGGCCGGCTGCTGCTCGAGGCAGCCGATTCGGCCCTGCGCGTCCTGTCCCAGCCGGCCGGTCGCCCCAGCCGGCTCCTGCCGGTTGCGCAGCAGCTCGTCGGGCTTCGCGGCGTACTGGTCGAAGAACGCGATCTGCTTGCACTGTTGGGCCCGCGCGTCGCCACCGACGATGTGAGTGACGACCGGGCTGAGCACGAAGACCACGACGTTGATCGCGATCAGCAGGTAATTGACCACCGGCGTACGACCGGTCGGATTGATGTCGTGAACGGGCAGCACCACGCCGGGGCTCCGATCAGGTCGTGAGGACGAGCTTGCCGAACACGTCCCCACCGGCCAGCTTCGCGAAGCTCCCGGCGGCCTGCGACATCGGCCGGACATCGTCAATGACCGGTCGCACGCCGGTCACCGCGACCATCCGCAGCAGGGCGGCCAGCTCGTCGCGGGTGCCCATCGTCGAGCCGACGACCCGGAGCTGCAGGAAGAACAGTCGATTGAGGTCGGCCGACGGGTCGGCACCGCTCGTTGCCCCGGAAACCACGACGGTGCCGCCCGGTCGCAGGGCTCGCAGCGAGTGCGTCCAGGTGGCCTTGCCGACTGTCTCAAGGACTGCGTCGACCTTGCCGGGCAACCGCGCGCCGGACTCGAACACCTGGTGCGCACCGAGCTCGAGCGCCTTGGCCCGCTTGCCCTCGTCACGGCTGGTCGCCCACACCTCGAAGCCGGCGGCATGGGCCAGCGCGATCGCGGCGGTGGCGACACCGCCACCGCCGCCCTGGACGAGCACGGTCTGGCCGGGCCGCAGACCGCTCTGGGTGAACAGCATCCGATAGGCGGTCAGCCACGCGGTCGGCAAGCAGGCCGCTTGCTCCCACGACAACTCGGCCGGCTTCGGCAGCACATTGCGGGCGGGCACGACCACCTGCTCGGCCAGCGTGCCGTCATGCACCTCCGACAGCAGCGACCGCTTCGGGTCCATGGTGTCGTCGCCGGTCCAGGTGGGGCTGGTGACCACGGCGTGCACGACCACCTCGGTGCCGTCATCCAGCACGCCGGCGCCGTCGCAGCCGAGCACCATCGGCAGCTTGTCCGCCGGCAGGCCAACGCCCTTGAGCGACCACAGGTCGTGGTGGTTGAGCGCGGCAGCCTTGAGGCTGACGCGAACCCAGCCATCGGGTGCGACCGGATCGGGGCGCTCGCCGACGGTAAGGCCGGAGAGCGGGTCGGCCATGGACTGGGCCGTACAGGCGACTGCGAGCATGGTCATCAGCCTAGTTCCCCCACCGGTCATGGAACACGTGCGGCTTCGGCTCGCTCAGCGGCATCGCAACACCTCCAGGATCGGCGCAGGGAGGGCGTCAGCGTCGGGCGACGCCCTCGGCGCGGGCGGCGGCGGCCACTGCCCCGGCCACCGCGGGCGCCACCCGCGGGTCGAACACCGACGGGATGACGTTATCCGGCGACAGGGCGTCGCCGACGACGGCGGCGAGTGCCTCGGACGCCGCCAGTTTCATCCCCTCGGTGATGCGGGACGCGCGCACCCCCATCGCGCCCTGGAACACGCCCGGGAAGGCCAACACGTTGTTGATCTGGTTCGGGAAGTCACTGCGCCCGGTCGCGACGACCCGCGCCCCAGAGGCGTGCGCTACGTCGGGGTGGATCTCCGGCTCGGGGTTGGCCATCGCGAAGACGATCGCATCCTTGGCCATCGTGGCCACCGCCTCGGCCGGGATCGTGCCGGCGGACAGCCCGACGAAGACGTCGGCGCCGACGAGCGCCTCCAGGAAGGTCCCGGTGAGCCCGCCCCGATTGCTGATCGCCGCAAAGCGTTGCTTTTCCTCGTTGAGGTCGGCGCGCCCCGCATGCACCATCCCCTTGCTGTCGGCGATCGCGAGGTCACCGATGCCAGCCTCGAGGATCATCCTGGACACGGCGATCCCGGCCGCCCCTGCGCCGGAGGTGACCACTCGCAGATCAGCCAGGCTGCGGCCGGTGAGCCGGGCCGCGTTGCGCAGCGCGGCCAGCACCACGATCGCGGTGCCGTGCTGGTCGTCGTGGAAGACCGGGATGTCGAGCCTGGCCTGCAGGCGCCGCTCGATCTCGAAGCAGCGCGGCGCGCTGATGTCCTCGAGGTTGATCCCGCCGAAACCGGGCGCGAGGCGCACGACGGTCTCGACGAGCTCATCGACGTCGGTCACGTCCAGGCAGATCGGGACGGCGTCGATGCCGCCGAAGTGCTTGAACAGGAGCGCCTTCCCCTCCATCACCGGCAGCGCCGCAACCGGCCCGATGTCACCCAGCCCGAGGACAGCCGTGCCGTCGGTAACGACTGCGACCGTGTGCGCCTTCCAGGTGTAGTCGTAGGCCAGCTCAGGGTCATCCGCGATGGCGGTGCAGATTCGCGCCACGCCCGGCGTGTAGGCCAGTGACAGGTCCTCGCGAGTGGCCAGCGGGACGCTCGAGATCACCTCGATCTTGCCGCCGCGATGCAGGGCAAAGGCGGGGTCTGCATCGCGCTGGTCCACCATGCTCTGGTCCTCCATTCGGGGATTTGCGCGCACCGCCACGATGACCGGGCCGGCCTGCGGCACAACGTCGTACGACGGGGAAATGGGCGCGGTGGGGTGGGAGCGCGTTGCTTCGGACGGGGATCACCCGGCCGGCCGATGGTGTCACACCGGACGTCCGCCCCGGTCTGCTGACCAACCGGCCAACCGACTGGCACGATAGCGGGACCTGCAGACCTGGAGACCCCTGTGACGCCCACCATTGCCGTTCCGCGGACCATCGCGATCCTGGCCGCCGTTGCCCTCGCCCTGACCGGCTGTGGCTCGAGCACCTCGACACCCTCGGTCAGCAAGGTCACGACCGCTACCGCGCCGCTAGCCAAGCTGCTGCCACAAGCGGTCCGCGACAAGGGCAGCCTGGCCGTCGGCTCGGACGTCGCCTACGCACCGGTCGAGTTCTTCGACAAAGACGGCAAAACCATCATCGGCATCGACGCTGATATGGCCAAGGCGATCGGCGGCCAGCTCGGCGTCACCCTCAAGCTCGAAAACGGCACCTTCGACGGCCTCATCACCTCGCTCAAGAGCAAACGCATCGACTTGATCATGAGCGCGATGAGCGATACCAAGAAGCGGCAGGCCGAGATCGACTTCGTCGACTACTTCAATGCCGGCACGTCGATCCTAGTGAAGAAGGGCAACCCGGAGGGGATCAAGACCCTCGACGACTTCTGCGGCAAGACGATCGCTCTCCAGCGCGGTACGACACAGGACGACGTCGCTAAAGCGCAGCAAGCCAAGTGCAAGAAGGCCGGCAAAGCACTCAAGGTGCTCAAGTTCGACCGGGACACCGAAGCGCTGCTGCAGCTCAAGCAGGGGCGTGCCGTGGCCGACATGAATGACTTCCCGGTGGCCGCCTACACGACGCAGCAGGCTTCGGACAGCTATGAGGTGGTGGGCGAGCAGATCGCGGCCGGCCCGTACGGCATCGGCATTCGCAAGGAGGACAGCCAAGTCCGGGATGCGCTGCAGAAGGCGGTGCAGGCGCTGATCACCAACGGTGAGTACAAGAAGATCCTGGACAAGTGGAAGGTCGCCCAGGGCGCCGTCACGACGGCGACGGTCAACGGCGGCTCGTGACCGCCACGGCGGCGACCGGCACCGCCCCTGAGCGACTGGTCGCGGTCCCGGTTCGGCACTGGGGCCGGTATATCAGTGGCCTGGTCGTCGTCGTCCTGCTCGCGCTGCTGGTCAACGGCTTCGCCAGCAGCGACATCAAATGGGATGTCACCCGCCGCTATTTCACCTTCGGCACGATCGTCACGGGCGCGGGGCACACGCTGCTGATCAGCGTGCTCGCCCAAGCGATGGGGATCGCGCTCGGCATCGTCGCCGCCGTCATGCGGCAGTCCCGCAACCCGGTGACCAGCGGCGCCGCCTGGGCCTACATCTGGTTCTTCCGCGGGACGCCGGTGCTGCTGCAACTGCTGATCTGGTACAACCTCGCGCTGGTTTTTCCCACACTGTCCCTGCCCGGCCTGGGTTCGGCCAAGACCAGCGAAGTGATCACCCCGTTCATCGCGGCGCTGCTCGGGTTGGGCATCAACGAAGGCGCCTACATGGCCGAGATCGTCCGGGCCGGTCTCGGCGCGGTGGACGAGGGTCAGACCGAGGCGGCCCAGGCGCTGGGGATGACCCGCGGTCTGCTCTTGCGCCGGATCGTCCTCCCGCAGGCGATGCGGGTGATCATCCCGCCGACCGGCAACGAGTTCATCAACATGCTCAAGACCAGTTCGCTCGCCTACACGATCCAGTACGGCGAGCTGCTCCTCGCGGCCATCTCGATTTCAAGCACCAATTTACTCGTTGTGGAGCTGCTGTTCACGGTGGCCACCTGGTATCTGCTGCTGACAAGTGTCTTCAGCATCTTCCAGTTCTATCTCGAGCGTCGTTTCTCCCGGGGCGCCAGCCGAAACGTCACACTGACACCCCTCCAGAAGATCCGGGGCAACCTGATGGGGCGTGAGCGGCCATGACCGCGCCGATGGTGCTCGCCGAGCGCGTGCACAAGCATTTCGGCAAGCTCGAGGTGCTCAAGGGGATCGACCTGATCGTCCGGCCGCGCGAGGTGTGCTGCCTGATCGGCCCGTCCGGCTCGGGCAAGTCGACGTTCCTGCGCTGCATCAACCACCTCGAGAAGCTCGACGGTGGTCGCCTCTCGGTAGACGGCGAGCTCGTTGGCTACCGCCAGAAGGGCGACAAGCTGCACGAGCTCAAGGAGAACGAGACCGCCGGCAAGCGGGCCGAGATCGGCATGGTCTTCCAGCGCTTCAACCTGTTCCCACACATGACGGCGCTGGCCAACATCATCGAGGCGCCGATCCGGGTGCGGAAGATCGCAAAGGGCCAGGCCATCGAACAGGCTCGGGCCCTGCTGGACCGGGTCGGCCTGTCGGACAAGCTGGACGCCTACCCGGCGCAGCTCTCCGGCGGTCAGCAGCAGCGCGTCGCGATCGCCCGGGCACTCGCCATGAAGCCCAAGCTGATGCTGTTCGACGAGCCGACCAGCGCGCTGGACCCCGAGCTCGTCGGTGAGGTTCTCGACGTGATGCGGGGCCTGGCCCGCGATGGCATGACCATGATCGTCGTGACCCACGAGATGGGCTTCGCCCGCGAGGTCGGCGATACCGTCGTGTTCATGGACGAGGGCGTCGTCGTCGAGACGGGCCCCCCGGAGCAGGTCATCACCGCGCCGCGGCACGAGCGCACCCGCTCGTTTTTGGGAAAGGTCCTCTAGGTGCAGGTCGAGCAACTGGCTGTGCCTGGTGCCTGGGCGTTCACGCCGAAGCAGTGGCCGGACCCACGCGGGGTGTTCCTGGAGTGGTTCAAGGCGCCGGTGCTCGAGCAGGTCCTCGGCCACCGGTTCGTCATCCGGCAGGCCAACCACTCGGTCAGCCAGCGTGGCACCCTGCGCGGCGTCCACTTTGCTGATGTGCCGCCGGGGCAGGCGAAGTACGTCTACTGCACCCGGGGCGCTGTGCTGGACATCGTGGTCGACCTGCGGGTCGGCTCCCCGACGTTCGGCGTCAGCGACAGCGTGCGGCTCGACGATGCCGACCGCCGCGGCGTCTACCTCTCCGAGGGTCTCGGGCACGCCTTCCTCGCGCTCACCGACCAGGCGACCGTGACCTATCTGGTGTCCGAGCCCTACAACCCGTCGGGCGAGCACGGCATCCACCCGCTCGACCCGGCGCTCGGCCTGCCCTGGCCGGCCGACGTCGAGCCGCTGCTTTCGGACAAGGACACCGCCGCCCCGACCCTCGACGAGGCGAGGCAGGCCGGATTGCTCCCTGACTTCACCGCCTGCCAGAGGTTCTACGAGGGCCTGCGCACCGGCAGCGGCCAGTAACGCAGCAGCACCACCGCCTCGACGTCCCCGACGCCGCTGGTCAAGCCGTGTCCCTGCACCGCCGGATTGTCCGAGGCCAGCTCCCAGCCGCCGTCGACGGGACGCACCGCACGTTTCACCACCAGCAGCGAGGGCCGCTCCCGGAACCGCGCGACGACGACGTCCCCGGCGCGCACGCCACCGCCCCGGCGGACGACGAGACAGTCGCCTTGGCAGAGAACGGGCAGCATCGAGGGGCCGGTGACCAGCACGGTCCCGAGGCGCACGCGATCCCCCTCCCGGACTATGGTCGATGAACACGACCAGAGGAGAACCATCATGCGGCTGCCCCGCTTCCTGACCCCAGCCACGATCGTCTCGGCGCACTGCGACGTGCCGTGCGGCATCTACGATCCGACCGCCGCCCAGGTCGCCGCCAAGACCGTCAAGGCGATGTACGACAAGTACGCCGCGGTCGCCGGCGACGACGACAAGGCGCTCAACTCCAGGACCCGGATGATCCTGGTCAAGGAGGAGCACGCGCAGAAAGTCAAGGACGAGCTGCTCATCTTGTGGACCGACTACTTCAAGCCGGCGCACGAGGAGGCACACCCGGGCCTGACTGGCAAGGTCAAGGCCGCCTGCAACACCGCCAGCAAGGCCAAGCAGGAGTTCGACCCGGCCAACGCCGACCTGCTCATCACCCAGGTCGACGAAATCGCCGAGATCTTCTGGGCGACGAAGAAGGCCTAGCTTCGGGCTGGTTCGATATGCGGCATGGGTGAGTTGTGGCTGGTGCGGCATGGCGAGACCGAGTGGTCGCAGAACGGCCGGCACACCGGTCGGACCGACATCGAGCTGAGTGAGCGCGGCGAGCAGCAGGCGGCGGCGTTGCGGCCCCGGCTAGACCGGCCATGGGTGGCGGTCGTCACCTCGCCGCTGCGGCGGGCCGCCCGGACCGCCGTGCTCGCCGGCCTCGATGCGGCCGTGGACGACGACCTGCGGGAGTGGGACTACGGACCGGCCGAGGGTCGCACCACAGCCGAGCTGTCACGTGGCGGGCGGTGGAGCGTCTGGGACGGCCCGCCGCTCGGTGAAACCGTCGAGGACGTCGGCCGGCGTGCCAACGCGGTGCTGGCCAGGGTGCCGCTCGATCGGGGCGACGTGTGCCTCGTGGCACACGGTCACCTGTTGCGGATCCTGACCGCCTGCTGGCTCGGCCTGCCACCCCGGGACGGCCGCCTGCTCGTGCTCGCGCCGGGCCGGCTGTCGGTGCTCGGCCACGAACACGAGCAACCGGTGGTGCTGACGTGGAACGGGTAAGGCCTGCCACGGCGTACGACGTGCCGGTCGTGCTGCAGCTCATCCGCGAACTCGCCGTCTACGAGCGGGAGCCCGATGCGGTCGTGGCAAGCGAGTCGATGCTGCACGAGGCGCTGTTCGGAGCCGAGCCGGCAGCCAGGTGCCACGTCGCCCTGGCCGGCGGTGCGGTGGTCGGCTTCGCCCTGTGGTACACGACGTTCTCGACCTGGACCGGCCGGGGCGGGCTGTGGCTCGAGGACCTGTTCGTGCGGCCCGGGGCCCGCGGTGGCGGACTCGGCAAGGCGTTGCTGGTCGAGCTCGCGGGCCTGTGCACCGCCCACGGCTGGACCCGCTTCGAATGGTGGGTGCTCGACTGGAACACCCCCGCGCAAGGGTTCTATCGCGCCCTCGGCGCGCTGCCGCAGGACGACTGGACCGTCTGGCGGGTCGATGGCGATGCCCTGGCCACCCTCGCCACCGGCGGCTGAGCGCCGGCGGCGCTGGTTTTCTGGGTGCGGCTCAGCGCAGTCGTGCGCCCGGCAGCTGCGCAAAGATCACGGGGGTGGCGCGGCGATCAGGTCCCGGTCCAGATCGGCCAGGCTGGCGGCGCCACAGAGGGCCATCGCCCGGCCTAGCTCGGCCCGCAGCCGCTCGAGCACATCGACAACGCCCTGCTCGCCGTCGACCGCCAGCCCCCACAGCACCGGTCGGCCGAGCAGCACCGCGCGGGCCCCGAGGGCCACCGCCTTGAGTACGTCGGTGCCGAGCCGGACCCCGCCGTCCACGTAGACCTCTGCGGTGCCGGCGACCGCGTCGACCACCTCTGGGAGCGCGGCTGCGGTGGCGAGCGCCGTGTCGAGCTGCCGGCCACCGTGCGTCGAGACCACCACCCCCGACGCGCCCGCCTGCACGCAGAGCTTCGCATCGTCGCCGCGGAGCACCCCCTTGACGACGACCGGCAGCCCGGCCACCTCGCGGAGCCAGCCGATGTCGGCAGGGGTGAGCGACGGGTCCAGCTCGGCGCTCGCGTAGGACCCCAGCCCCGAACCCTGCCCGGCCGGGACGGGGGCGCCGACGTTGGCCATCGCCATCCCCGGTGGCAAGGTGAAGTCGTTGCGCTCGTCGCGCCGACGCAGCCCGAGTACGGGCAGGTCGACCGTCAGCACGATCGCCGAGTAGCCGGCCGCCACAGCCCGGTGGACGAGCTCCTCGGTCCAGCCCCGGTCGCGGTGCACATACAGCTGGAACCACCCGCCGGCCGGGTCCGGCAGCGACTCGGCGACCTGCTCGAGCGCGACCGTGGCGAGCGTCGACACAACCATCGTCGTCCCAGATCGGGCTGCCGCCCTCGCGGTCGCACGCTCACCGTCGTCGTGCGCCATCCGCTGGTAGGCCATCGGCGCGATCAACACCGGCAGCGCGACCGGCCGGCCCAGCACCGTCGTCGCCGTCGACACCGCCGCAACGTCGCGCAAGACGTGCGGGCGCAACCGCAACCGGGACCAGGCCTGCCGGCTCTCGCCGAGGGTGACCTCGTCGTCGGACCCACCCGCGTAGTAGTCGTACGCCGAGCCGGTCAGCAGGCCACGGGCGCGGGCCTGCAGCTCATCGGGTTCCACGGCGTCCTCCAGGTCTCGGGGCCCTCATCGTGCTGCCTGCACGGCCGACCCGCCGAGGCAGGGCACAGTTCAGCCCGTCTTCGCCCACGCACGAGCGATCGATCGGTCACACTGCGTCGTGCCCCGCGCCACCCCACCCCGTCTGCGCCAGGCATCGGTGGTCGCTGCGCTGGTCGGCGTGCCGGGTGTCCTGCTGTCGCCGATAGCGTCGTACGGCATTCGGACGATCACCGCGGTCCTCATCGTCGGCGTGCTCTGGCGCCGCCGGGTCGGGTTACCGCCCCGGGCGCTGCTCGCCCGGCGGCTGATCGCGGGGGCGCTGACCGCCGGGGTCCTGTCCGGGCTCGCCGCGTCGGTGATCTTGCTGGTCACCGACGCACCAGCCAGACCGGGGCAGCTCGCCGACTGGCTGTATCTCGCCTACGCCCCACTCGCGGTCGGCGGGATGCTCGCCGTACCGCGTCAGGAAGCCGAGCAGGGGGGTCGGCTGCGGACCCTGATCGATGCTTCGGTGGCCGCCTCCGCCTTGGCCTTCGTGGTCCTGGGGCTGCTGCGAGAGAGTGCGAGCACCGGCAGTGGGATGGCCCGCGCGGTCGCCGTCGGCTACCCATTGTTCGCGGTCTTTGTGCTCTCGGTGCTGTTGTCGGTGCTGCCGCAAGCCCATCCCACGATGCGGCCGTTCCTGGCCCGCGCGGGGGTCGGCCTCGCCCTAGTCATGGCCTCCGACCTCGGCTACAGCGCCGGCGTCCTGCACAGCTGGTACACCCCGACCACCTGGCCGGCCGTGCTCAACCAGGCAGGCCTGTCCTGGCTGCTCGTGGCCGCCGTACTCCCGTCATCAGCGCCCGGCCGGCCGCCGCTGACCCAGGAGCGGCGCCGGTTCGCCCGCACCTTCCGGCCCGGCGCCGGCGGCCTGGTCGCCACCGTCGCGCCCTACCTCCCGGTGGCCCTGTGGGCGGGGATCGGCGGCCGGCAGTACGCCTCCGGCCGCGGCATGAGCCACGACCAGCTGCTGCCCACCATCGTGATGGCAGCCGCGCTCGGCCTGCGGCACGTGCTCGCCGGGGCCGAGCAGCAGCGGGCGATGGTCCGGCTCTGGACCCGCGAGCGCGAGGCGACCGCCGCCGCCCGTCATGATCCGCTGACCGGCCTGGGCAACCGCACCGCGTTGTACGACGAGCTGCACGCCGCCCTGTCCGACCCGGCCGGCACGTCGGTGGTGCTGGCCCTGCTCGACCTTGATGACTTCAAGGACATCAACGACACGCACGGGCATGACACCGGCGACGAGGTCCTTCGTCAGGTCGCCGCCCGGCTGCGCGCAGCGGTCCCGCCGGGCTCGCTCGTCGCCAGGCTCGGCGGCGACGAGTTCGCCGTCTGCGTCCGCGCGCCGGACCAGGCCAGCGCGCTCGGACTGGCCCTGCTCGAGGCGCTGGTCGAGCCTCTCGCGATCGGCGCGCGCAGCTTCGCCATCGGCGCCAGCGTCGGAGTGGTGCTCGTCGAGCCGACCGCTGGCGGGGGCGTCGCGGAGGCGCTGTCGCACGTCGACGTCGCGATGTATCAGGCAAAGGGTCGCAAGGCCCTGCAGCGCTCCAATCTGGTCGTCCTGGCTGGCGAGGCACGGGTCCGGGCGGCGGCGCGCGTGCAGTTGCGCGACGAGGTGTCCCGCCCCGACCTCAGCCAGTTCCGGGTCGTTTACGAGCCGGTGGTCGACCTGGCCGACGGCCGCATCGTCGGGGCGGAGGCCCTGCTGCGCTGGCAGCATCCGGTGCTCGGCGCGATCGGCCCGTCGGAGTTCGTGCCGCTGGCCGAGCAGGTCGGTGCGATCGGCGTCCTGGGGGAGTTCGCACTGCGCTGCGCGCTGGCCGACCTGGCCGGCTGGGTGTCCGCCGCCAACGCCGACGGCAATGCACTGACGCAGGCCTCGGTCGGGGTCAACCTCAGCCCCCGTCAGCTCGCCGAACCCGGGCTCGTCGCGCTCGTCCGAGACGTGCTGGCCGAGCACCAGCTGCCGCCCTACCGGCTGGTCCTTGAGATTACCGAGCAAGCCCTGGTCGAGGAGTGGGAGACGGCCGTAGACGTGGTCCGCGAGCTGCGCCAGCTCGGGGTGGCCGTCGCTGTCGACGACTTCGGCACCGGCTACTCCTCACTGCGCTACCTCCGCCGCTTCGACACCAGCACCGTCAAGGTCGACCGGGAGTTCGTCCAGGCCATCGCGGACGAGCCCCGGACCCGGGCCCTGGTGGCCAGCGTGCTCGCGATGGCCACCGCGCTCGACCTGACAACTGTCGCGGAGGGTGTCGAGACCCTCGACCAGCTGCGCATCCTGCGCGGCCAGGGCTGGCAGTACGCCCAGGGCCACCTGTTCGACCGGCCGCTCGAGGCCGCCGCGTTCAGCCGGCTGCTGCTCGCCGGCCACATCTACCCGGTCGGTGAGATCCCGCCGCTGCAGGTGGCCAGGCCGCGCGTCGCCGTCGCTGCGGCAACCCGGCCCGGGGCGAACATGCTGCCGGTCGTCCCATCCCCGCGGCAGCGCCAGCGCTGACTCCGCCGCCCTGCTGAACCTGGTCGTAGGCTCCCTCGCGTTACACCTGACCCAGGGGGAACGTATGGCGGAGCAGCAAAACCGGCAGTCGGCCGCATCGGCGACCAAAAGCAGTGACGTGGTCACCCTGCGACTGCCGGCGGTTGCCGCCTACCTGTCGGTGCTCCGGACCGCCACCGCGAGCCTCGCCTCTCGGCTGGACTTCACCATCGACGACATCGAGGACCTGCGGATCGCCGTCGACGAGGCCTGCGCGATGCTGCTGTCCCAGGCCGTCGCCGGCGCCGACCTCGAGTGTGCCTTCGAGCTGTCCGAGGATGCGATCGCGGTGGCCGTCAGCGTGCTCACGCTGGACGGCGCACAGCCCTCCCGCGACACCTTCGCCTGGACAGTCCTCACCGCACTGGCCGGTGAGGTGGACAGTGCCGCCGACAGCGATCGACGCGTCACCATCTCGTTGCGCAAGAAGCGGGGCGACACCGAGTTCGGTCCAAGCGCGACCGAAGCGACCGCCCCGTGACCGAGCAAGCCACCGAGCCGGTCGACCCCGACGTTGTCGCCGCAACCGCCGAGGTCGCCACCGGCGCCGTCGAACCGACGGCCCGCAGCGAGCGGATCGCCGCCGACCGGGCGCGGGCCCGGGCGATGTTCATCGAGCTCGCGGCGATGGCCAACGACGACCCGCGCCGGGCTCGGCTGCGTGACGAGCTCGTCGAGATCCATCTGCCGCTCGTGGAGTACCTCGCCCGGCGCTTCAGGAACCGGGGCGAGCCCCTTGACGACCTCGTCCAAGTTGCCACGATCGGACTGATCAAGAGTGTTGACCGCTTCGACCTCGAGCGGGCAGTCGAGTTCTCGACGTACGCGACCCCCACGATCGTCGGCGAGATCAAGCGCCATTTCCGCGACAAGGGCTGGGCGATCCGGGTCCCCCGGCGCCTCCAGGAGCTCAAGCTCAGCCTGACCAAGGCCACCAGCGAGCTCTCCCAGAAAAACGGCCGTTCGCCGACCGTCGCCGAGCTGGCCAAGCACCTCGGCCTCACCGACGAGGAGATCCTCGAAGGGCTCGAATCGGCGAACGCCTACTCGGCGGTCTCGCTCGACGCCCCCGACGGCGGCGACGACGACTCCCCCGCCGTCGCCGACTCCCTCGGTGTCATGGACGATGCGCTGGAAGGCGTGGAGTATCGCGAGTCGCTCAAACCGCTGCTGGACAAGCTGGCGCCCCGCGAGAAGCGGATCCTGATGCTCCGGTTCTTCGGCGGGATGACGCAGTCACAAATCGCCGGTGAGCTCGGAATCAGCCAGATGCACGTGTCGCGGTTGCTCGCCCGCACCCTCGCTCAGCTCCGCGAGGGGTTGCTCGCCGAGGACTAGGTCGTCAGGACTCGCGGAGCCGCTCGCGGGCCTCGGGCGTCGCGTACAGCCAGAGCAGGGTGACGGCCGGCAACAGCACCAGGACCCCGGCGAGGTAGAGGTGGCCCTGCAGCAGGCCGAGCCCGACCGGCAGCGCAATGGCGTTGATGACGACCGCAGGGGTGCGCGGCCAGGTCCGACCCGCACTCGTGGCCCGGGCCAGCAGCAGCACGACGCCCCCGAGCACGACTACGAACATCGCCGCCAACTCGGCGCCCAGCCGGTTCTCCGGCCGGCTGGTTGCGCTGACCACGGCGTAGATCAGTCCGAGCGAGATGAGCGCTGCGCCCTCCGACCCGAGCAGCTGGGCGATCCGCCGTACGACACCAACCGCCTCCACACCGGGCACGGTAGTGCGCATCTAGAGTCGTGGCATGCGGGCACTGCTGGTCGTCAACCCCAAGGCGACAGCCACCAGCGTGCGGGCGCGCGACGTTCTGGCGCACGCGCTGGCCAGCGAGACCAAGCTCGACGTCGTCGAGACGAGCGCCCGCGGGCACGCGGCTGAGCTGGCCCATCAGGCCGCGGTCGACGGCCTCGACGTGGTGGTCGCACTCGGTGGTGACGGCACCGTCAACGAGGTCGTCAACGGCCTGCTGCGCAACGGCCCACGGGCCGGCCTGCCGGCCCTTGCCGTCGTGCCGGCGGGCAGCACCAACGTCTTCGCCCGCGCGCTCGGGATGCCCAACGCGCCAGTCGAGGCGACCAGCGTCCTGCTGGACGCTCTGCGCGTTGACCGGCGGCGGACCATCGGCCTCGGTCGCGCCGACGACCGCTGGTTCACCTTCTGCGCCGGTCTTGGCATCGACGCCGGCGCCGTTCGCCGGATGGAGCGGCACCGGGCCAACGGGCGCCCGGCCACCCACGGGCGCTACGTGCGGGCCGCGCTGCGGGAGCTTTACACCGGGCCGTCGCACCGTGAGCCGGTGCTCACCGTCGCCGTCGACGGCGCGCCGGCCGAGTTCGTGGCCCTGGCGCTCGTCGGCAACACCGCGCCCTGGACCTATCTCAGGGAGCGGCCAGTCGACGCCTTCCCCGGTGCGTCGTTCGAGCTGGGCCTGGACGTCTTCGGCTTGCGCCGGCTAGGCACCGGATCGACGTTGCGCCACCTGGCCCAGATGCTCTCGGCCCGGACCACAGTCCACGGTCGCAATGTGCTGGCCTTGCACGACCTCCCGGGCCTCACCATCACTGCGGACCGCTCACTGCCCTTCCAGGTGGACGGCGATGATCTCGGGGACCGGCGACAGGTGGCTTTCCAGGCGGTTCCCGCGGCGTTGGACGTCGTGGTCTAACTTCCTCCCGCAAGAGGTGAACTGCGTCACATCGGGCCGCCCGGCGCTACCGGGACGTGACGAAACCGACAGGGACTGGCGAGGACATGACGCGGGAGCGCTTGCCAGGCCCCACGGCCGATGCCAATCTAGAGTCAGATTCGGTCGCCGAAGCCCGCGGCTGGATGCAGTGCCCTACGCGCACAGCTGTGCGTGGGGAAGGCGGGCCGCCCGAGGCGGCGGAGCCCGCGGAGCTAGAGGAGTTGGACCGCATGGACTGGCGCCACCGCGCGCTCTGCCGCGAACAGGACCCTGAGCTGTTCTTCCCGATCGGCACCACCGGCCCAGCTGCGCAGCAGGTGGATGAGGCCAAGGCGGTCTGCCGGCGTTGCCCGGTCGTGGACGACTGCCTGACCTGGTCCCTTGAAACCGGCCAGGATGCTGGTGTTTGGGGTGGGACCAGCGAGGACGAGCGCCGAGCCTTGAAGCGTCGCGGCGCCCGGGCCCGGGCGCGGACGGCCTAGCACCCTGCCATCGCCTCGGATCCCGGAGCGAGCGGCACCTCGAGCATTGCCCTGGTGCCGCTGCGCTCCCCCGGTTCGAGTGCAAGGGTTCCCTGGAGTTGCCCGGCGACGAGCGCCCGGACGATCTGCAGACCAAGCCGGCTGGAGGTCGCGAGGTCGAACCCGGGCGGCAACCCGCGGCCGTCGTCGACCACGGCGACGACGAGCTCGCGGGGGGACCGCGCCACCTCGACCACGATGCGGCCCGCACCCGTCGGGAAGGCGTGTTCGACCGCGTTCTGGACCAGCTCGGTCAGCACCATCGCCAACGGCGTGGCGACTTCGGCCGTCAGCACCCCGAAGCTGCCGGACCGCACCACCTGCACCTCGGACTCGGCCGTCGCGACCTCCGCGCACATGGCCAGCACCCGGTCGGCCACACCGTCGAACGCCACCCGCTCGTCGAGCGCCAGCGAGAGCGTCTCGTGGACCAGCGCGATCGAGGCCACCCGACGCACCGACTCCTCGAGGGCCGCTCGCGCGGCCGGATCCGTCATCCGTCTGGCTTGCAGCCGCAGCAGCGCTGCCACGGTCTGCAGGTTGTTCTTCACCCGATGGTGAATCTCCCGAATGGTGGCGTCCTTGCCCATGATCTGGCGGTCCCGCCGGCGCACCTCGGTGACGTCGCGCAGCAGCACCAGCGCCCCCCGCGGCTCGCCGGCCGGCATCAGCGGCAGCGCCCGCAGCAGTACGACGGCCCCCTGCGCCTCGACCTCGCTGTCGCGCGGCTCGCGAAAGCGCAGGACGGCGGCCAGGGCGGCCGACCCGCGTGGCTCGTCCAGCAGACCCGGCGCGGCGGTCAGCCGGGCGATGGTGTGGCCCAGGTGCGCGCCGACCAAGTCGCCGGTCACCCCGAGTCGCCGGTAGGCCGACAGCGCGTTCGGCGAGGCGTAGACGACGTGCCCGGTCCGGTCGAGCCGGAGCAGTCCGTCGCCGACCCGGGGGTGGTGCTCGGGATCGGGATCCTGGCCCGGGAACGGGAACGTCCCCTCCGCCACCATCTGCAGCAGCTCGCCGGCACTGGTCAGGTAGGCGAGCTCCAGCTGACTGGGCATCCGCGGCGCCGCGAGGCCGGTATCGCGGCTGATCACGGCGATGGTCCGGTCACCGTGCCGGACCGGCACCGCCTCCCGGCGCAACGGGACCGTTCCGCGCCACTCGGGTTCGCCGTCGCGCACGATGCGCCCGGTCGTCCGGGCCCGGTCCAGCCGGCGCGGGTCGGCCAGCTCCTCGCCAACAACGTCGTCCGGGTAGGCCGTCGGACCGGTCGTCGGCCGCATGTGCGCCACGGCCACCCAGCTCGCCCGGCGGGTGTGCACCCACAGCACGAGATCAGCGAAGGACAGGTCGGCGACCAGCTGCCACTCCGCGACGAGCTGCTGCAGGTGGTCCAGGTCGGCCTGCGCCAGGTCAGCCTGGCCGCGCACCAGATCTGCCAGGGTGGCCACCGTGCCACCCTAGGCTCGCGTCGTGGAGGATCCGCTGGCGTGGCTGGTCCAGGCCGCAGCCCGACGTACGACCCAGGGTCTGGTGCGTTCGCTGCAGGCCCGCGGGCCGGGCGATGACGGGGTGCTCGACCTCGCCTCCAACGACTATCTCGGACTGGCCAGGCACCCGGCCGTCGTCGAGGCCGCCGTGGCCGCGACGCGGACCTACGGCGCCGGCTCGACCGGGTCGCGATTGGTCACCGGAAGCACCGCCCTGCACGACGAGCTCGAGGGAGCGCTTGCAGCGCGCACTCAGATGGCGTCCGCCCTGGTGTTCTCCTCCGGCTACCTCGCCAATCTCGGGGCGGTCGCGGCGCTTACCCGTCCCGGCGACCTGGTGGTCTCCGACCAGCGCAACCACGCGTCGCTGGTGGACGCCTGCCGGCTCTCCCGGGCCGAGGTCGTCGTCGTCCGACATGCCGACCCCGAGGCGGTCGCGCAGGCGCTGGAGCCTGGCCGCCGGGCGATGGTCGTCACCGATGCGGTGTTCTCGGTGGACGGCGCGCTGGCCCCGCTGGCCGCGCTGCATGCCGTCGTACGCCGCGCCGGGGCACTGCTGCTCGTCGACGAGGCGCACGCCCTGGGGGTGCTCGGCCCGGGTGGCGGGGGCGCCTGCGCGGCGGCCGGGCTGGCCGGGGAGCCCGACGTCGTGTTGACGGCGACACTGTCCAAATCGCTCGGCAGCCAGGGCGGCGTCGTGCTCGGCCCGGCGTCGGTGCGCGCTCACCTGATCGATACGGCCCGCCCGTTCGTGTTCGACACCGGCCTTGCCCCGGCGTCGTGCGCGGCGGCGCTGGCCGCGCTCGGTCTCGTCGACCGGGCCCGGCTGGCGGCGCTGCGGGCCGCGACCGACGCTCTGGCCGACGCACTGGAGGTCCCGCGGACCGCCGGCGCCGTTGTCCGGGTGAGGGTTGGCGACGCCGGGCACGCGCTCGCCGCGGCGCAGACGTGCCTGGCAGCCGGCGTCCGGGTCGGCTGCTTCCGGCCGCCGTCGGTCCCGGCCGGCGAGGCCTGCCTGCGGCTGACCGCCCGCGCCGACCTCACCGCGAACGAGCTGGCTCGTGCCCGGGACGTCGTACGCGCGGCGCTGACCCGCTGAGACCCCGCCGATCATGGGGGTTGGGCTGCGTCGCTGAGCGTGCCGCGACCGCACAATGTTCGTGATCGGTGAGAGGGGGGATTGATCTGGGAGGGTGCGCGGCATGACGCTGCTGGTGGTGACCGGGACCGGGACCGGGGTCGGCAAGACCGTCGTGACGGCGGCGCTCGCCACCCTCACCCTCGCCCGGGGCGCCAGCTGCGCGGTCGTGAAGCCGGCCCAGACCGGCGAGGCCGACGGCGCGCTCGGCGACCTCCAGACAGTTCGCGAGCTGTCGGGCTGCATCGATCTGCACGAGCTTGTTCGCTATCCCGACGCATTGTCCCCGGCAGCAGCGGCCCGTCGATCGGGCCGGCCTCCGCTGGACCAGGCGGCCGCGCTCGACCTGCTGCTGCGGCTGTCCGACCGCGACCTGGTGCTGATCGAGGGGGCCGGCGGTCTGCTCGTGCGGTACGACGAGGACGGGCTGACCCTCGCCGACCTCGCCCGGGTCGTGCGAGCGCCCGTGCTCGTCGTCGTCGGGGCCGGCCTCGGCACGCTGAACGCGACGGCGCTGACCCTCGAGGCGCTGGCCCATCGGGGCCTGGAGCTGTCGGGGGTCGTGATCGGCTCATGGCCGGCCGAGCCGGGCCTGGCCGAGCGGAGCAACCTGCGTGACCTGGCAACCCTGGCCGCGCGCCCCCTGCTGGGGGTGCTGCCGGCCGGGGCCGGCTCGCTGTCGGTGGAGGACTTCCTCGCCGCCGCCAGGGCCGGGCTCGGCCCGCAGTTGGGCGGCAGCTTCGACGCCCGCGCCTTCCAGGCCAGCCACAGCGGCTGACCGACACCGGACCTGGCAGACTGCCCGGCGTGACCGAGCTGCCCATCGACGTGCTGGAGATCGCCCGCGAGCAGGTGCTGGATCACGGCGTCGGGCTCACCGAGGCCCAGGCATTGGCTTGCCTGCAGCTGCCAGCAGAGCGGCTACCCGAGCTGTTGCAGCTGGCCCACGAGGTGCGGATGCGGCACTGCGGACCCGAGGTCGAAGTCGAGGGGATCATCAGCCTGAAGACAGGTGGCTGCCCCGAGGACTGCCACTTCTGCTCGCAGTCCGGGCTGTTCGCCAGCCCGGTGCGCGCGGCGTGGCTCGACATCCCGTCGCTGGTCAAGGCGGCGGTCGAGACCGCTGCCACCGGGGCGACCGAGTTCTGCATCGTTGCGGCCGTCCGGGGGCCGGACGCCAAGCTGATGGCCCAGGTCCGAGCCGGCGTCGCCGCCATCCGGGAGGCCGTCGAAATCCAGGTCGCCTGCTCGCTCGGGATGCTCACCCAGGAGCAGGTCGACGACCTCAGCGCAATGGGCGTGCACCGCTACAACCACAACCTGGAGACCGCCCGCTCGCACTTCCCGCAGGTCGTCACCACGCACACCTGGCAGGAGCGCTTCGAGACGCTCCGGATGGTCCGCGAGGCCGGCATGGAGGTCTGCTGCGGCGGCATCCTCGGGATGGGCGAGACCCTTGAGCAGCGCGCCGAGTTCGCCGCGCAGCTCGCGGCGATCGACCCCGACGAGGTCCCACTGAACTTCCTCAACCCGCGCCCCGGCACCCCCTTCGGCGACCTGCCGGTGATGGCCGCCGAGGATGCGTTGCGGGCCATCGCGGTCTTCCGGCTCGCCCTGCCGCGCACCATCCTGCGATTCGCCGGCGGCCGCGAGCTGACTCTCGGTGACCTCGCCCGGGACGGCATGCTCGGCGGCATCAACGCGGTGATCGTCGGCAACTACCTGACCACCCTCGGCCGGCCGGCGACCGAGGACCTCGACATGCTGCGCGACCTGCAGATGCCGATGAAGGCGCTGTCGCAGACGATCTGATGGACCTCGTCGCCCGCGACCGCGCGGTGCTGTGGCATCCCTACGCCAGCGCGGTCGAGCCCTCGCCGCTGTACGGCGTCGTCGACGCGCACGGCACCCGGATCGCGCTCGCCGACGGCCGCGAGCTCGTTGACGGCATGTCAAGCTGGTGGGCGGCGATCCACGGCTACCGCCACCCCGTCCTCGACGCGGCGCTGCACGCCCAGGTCGACCAGTTCGCGCACGTGATGTTCGGCGGCCTCACCCACCAGCCCGCGGTGGAGCTCGGCGAGCTGCTGGTCGCGATCACCCCCTCGGCGCTGACACGGGTCTTCTTCGCCGACTCCGGCAGCGTCGCGGTCGAGATCGCCCTCAAACTCGCGCTGCAGGCCAGCCCGGGGCGGTCCGGGATTCTGACCGTGCGCGGCGGCTACCACGGCGACACGGCCGGCGCGATGAGCGTCTGCGACCCGGTCAGCGGCATGCATTCGCTGTTCCGCGAGCACGTCGTCCAGCAGGTCTTCATCGACCGACCGAGACCGCTGTACGACGAGCCGGTGCTCGATCGCGACCTCGTCGAGCTGCGCCGGGTCCTGGCGGAGCAGGGCGACCGGTTGGCCGCGGTGATCATCGAGCCGGTGGTGCAGGGGGCCGGCGGGATGCGGTGGTACGCCCCGGCGTACCTGCGTGAACTGGTCGCGCTGTGCCGGTCGTCCGGCCTGCTGGTGGTGTTCGACGAGATCGCGACCGGCTTCGGGCGCACCGGCGAACTGTGGGGGATGGACCACGCGGGCGTCGTGCCCGACGTGCTGATCCTCGGCAAAGCACTCACCGGCGGCACGATGACGCTCGGCGCGGTGCTGTGCACCGATGAGATCACCGAGCGGGTGGGCGGCGCGTTCATGCACGGACCGACGTTCATGGCCAACCCGCTGGCCTGCGCGGTTGCCCAGGCCAGTGTCCGGCTGCTGCTCGGACAGGACTGGCGCAGCACTGTCGCGCACATCGGCGCCGAGCTGGCCCGCGGCCTCGCCCCGGCCCGCGATCTGCCGGGTGTCGCCGATGTGCGGGTGCTCGGCGCGATCGGGGTGGTGGAGCTGCGCGAGCCCGGTGACCTGGCGGTGCTGCAGCCCCGGCTGGTTGACGAGGGCGCCTGGGTCCGCCCGTTCGGCCGACTGGTCTACACCATGCCGCCGTACATCAGCAGCGACGACGACCTCGCCACCGTCACTGGAGCGATCGTCCGTTCGCTGACATGAGTCGGTGCTTCGGCGATGGCGACCCGGTCTACGAGGGCTACCACGACACCGAGTGGGGGCGGCCGCGCACCAGCGAGCGGGACCTCTACGAAAAAGTCTGCCTCGAGGGGTTCCAGGCCGGCCTGTCCTGGATCACCGTGCTGCGCAAACGCGATGCCCTCCGCGAGGCCTTCCTCGGCTTCGAACCCGACGCCGTCGCCGGGCTTGACGTCGCACCGCTGCTGACCGACGCCCGGCTGATCCGCAGCCCGGCCAAGCTGCGGGCCTGCGTCACCAACGCGCGGGCCACGGTTGCGCTGCGGGCCACCGGTGGGCTGCCGGCGCTCGTCTGGTGCTACGCCGAGGACGCGCCCGCGCCCACCGACTGGTCGCAGGTGCCGGCCTCGACCCCGGCCAGCGCCTCGCTCGCCAAGACGCTGAAACGGGCCGGCTTCACGTTCGTCGGCCCGACCACGGTTTACTCGCTGCTGCAGGCCTGCGGGCCCATCGACGACCACCTCGCCGACTGCCCCGTCCGACCGGCCGTCGAGGCCGACCGCGCCGCCGTTCGCCGCCCCGGCGCGTGAGCCCGGCTCGGCCCGGCTCGGCCCTGCACCGGGCGCCCCTGCGCCAGGCGATCTTGACGATGTGGTCGCTCCGACCGGCGTGTGGCCGACCACACCGTCAAGATCGGCCTTCGGTAGGCCCGGACGGCGCGCCAGACGACCCCGACGCCGCCTCCCGTCTCGTGTCGTGTCGTGTCGTGTCGTGTCGTGTCGTGTCGTGTCGTGAATTTTGGCTGTTCGAGGGCCCGGAAAGCGCGAGGCGTGACGGTACGGGCCGGCCCGCCGGGTCAGTCGCGTCGAGTTGTGCAGCGCCCGTGCGGTAGACACCCCCGGTGTTCACCCAGCCGCTCGAGGTCCGCACCGCTGCCGAGGCCGAGTTCGCCGCGATCGCCGAGCTCACCGCGACGACCTATCGCACCGAGGGATACGGGGGCGAGGGCTACGAGTCGATGTTGCGTGACGTCGCCGGGCGGGCCCATGCGGCCACCGTGCTCATCGCGCTCGTCGGCGACGAGGTCGTCGGTTCCGTCGCCGTCGCGACCAGGGGGGGCGCGTACGCCGAGATGGCGGCTCCCGGCGAGGCCGTGATCCGGATGCTGGTGGTCGGCCCGGCAGCCAGGGGCTCGGGCGCCGGGACAGCGCTCGTGCGGGCCTGCCTTGATGCGGCGCTGGCGGACGGCTGCGAGGTGGTGCGCCTGTCGACCGAGGCGACGATGACTGCTGCGCACCGCATCTACGAGCGGCTGGGCTTCGTCCGCACCCCCAAACGCGACTGGGAACCGGTGCCGGGCCTGCGGTTGCTGACCTACGAGCTGCTGCTCGGCTGGTGCGACCTGTGTGGCGAGCCGGGCAGCCATGCTGCGTGCCAGGACGCCAGGGCGCTCGAACCGCCGCGGTACTGCGCGCGCTGCCGCCGCCGGCTGGTCGTTCAGGTCACCCCGACCGGCTGGACCGCGCGCTGCGTGGAGCACGGGCTGACACAGGGCTGACGACATCCCTTCCCAGGATGATGCCCGCAAAGTAGACAGGGCGAATGTCCTGCGGGACCGGCCGACTACGGCCGGAAATGAGGTTCACATGCTGGTGCACAGATTAATCCTCGCCGCCCCCATCAGGTGCACTGCCGGTGGCTTCGAGCCTGCTGTCCACTCCTGGCGTCGCGTCGGCCTCCTCACCGTGGGCGACCTCGGTGCCGGTCAAGAACGTGGTGGCAAGCAGCCCGACGGTCGGTGGTGGCTCTCCTGACCCCAGCGGGGCGGGGACCTGCCGAGCCGGCTCCCTCGATGCGAACCACTCCGAGTCCGTACCCGCCGTGCAGCCCGGGGGTGAAGATCTCGTCGGCGCCTCGAAGTTCTTCTTCGACCGGTTCAGCACGTTCTACAACTTCTCCCACGGCGCCTCCTCGACGCCGAACGGCGTGCCCACCGCAACCAGCCAGGTCCCGGGCTAGAACTGCACGACGGTCGGGACACAGGCGATGCCGCCGAGTTGGACCAACGTCACCGACCCGAACGTCGCCGTCGACACCCTGGGACGGGCCCACCAGATGAGCCTGCCCTTCAACGCCTACTGGACCAACCTGCATCCGAACGGCGCCATCGACCTGTCCTACAGCGACGATCTCGGACACCGTTGGATCAAGGGTAACCAGGGCATCGACCTGGCGAACTCACCCAACGAATCGAGCTTCAGCCTGGCCTTCGACGACAAGCAATGGGTTGCCGTGAACAGCATTCCCCGGAGCCCGTACCAGGACCACGTTTACGCGGCCTGGGCGCTGTTCAAGAGCTCGGCAACCTCGGTGCGCTTTGCCGTCTCGCGCGACCGGGGTGCACATTTCGACCCGGCCAGCACCGTTACCCCGCCGAACGTGGTCGGCCCGTCGAACACCTACGTCTACCCCTCCATCGATGCGGCCGGGACCATCTACGTGTCGTTCGTCTTGTTCCCACCCAGCGGCAAGGCCTCGACGATCTACGTGGCGCGCTCCACCGACGACGGTCGGACGTTCGGCGCGTTCAGTGCCGTCACGACGGTTGGGCTGTTGACCAGCAGCAACGGCGATCTGCCCAACACGACGTTCCGCGAGGGCATCATCGAGAGCTTTGCCGCCAGCCCGACGTTCGCTGGGCACCTCTCCCTGACCTACGAGGACTGGGCCGGCACGCAGTTCGACGTCGAGTTCACCCAGTCAATCGACGGCGGGGTCCACTGGTCGACGCCGGCGGTGGTGAATGACGCCACGAACAACGCCTCGACCGACCAGTTCCAGCCTTCGGTCGCGGCAGGCCCGGACGGAGCCGTCGCAGTGGCGTTCTACGACCGTCGCGCCGCCTGCCCCGCGGACGGCAGCGTCTTACGGCAGGACGTCGGCCGACGGAACTTCTGCCTCGACGTGACCGTGCAGGGCCACCACGACGCGGGTCCCGGCGCCGTGAGCGTCAAAGGCAACGCCCGCCTGTCAGCAGCGACCTGGGACCCGCAGAATCCGGCGCAGCATGTCGGGGGCCTCGGCCAGATGGCCTGCCCCAGCCACGACGACCCCCGCACCGAGTCCTTCATCGGCGACTACTTCGGGCTCGTGGTGTCGGCGACGAAGGTGTACGCCCTGTCGGTATCGACGCACTACCCGTCCGATGTCATCGCCGACAAGGGCGGGCCGGTCTACTTCCAGCAGCAGGTGTTGTCGACGGTGTCGCGCGCGAGCCTCGGTATCTGAACCTGGCCAGAGGCGACCGCCATCTTCGCCAGATGAACCCGTGGTCATCCGGCTGATCTGTGTCGCTGCGCGGCAGGTCATGGCGTGCCCTGCTGCCAGCCGGCCACAGGGTGTGCGGCAGCCGCCGGGCCAACCTGTCGAGAGTGGGAGCTGCGCTGGCTCAGTGTGGCGATGGGCCATGCGCCGCCGCCCGGCTCGGACGCAGTCTCCGACGACCTGCGCGCACGGGCCCTGGCCCCTCGCCGGGTCGCGCTACCGCAACCGCCGGTTGGGGTCGTCGCGTCGACCCTGACCGCCCGGCCGCACGGCCGGCCGGACTCGGTGCTGCGCTTCGAGCGGGTCCTGTCGCTGCTGCAGGACCTGCACCTCGTCGCCGGCCATCGAGCCAGAAGCGAGCTCTGCGACGAGTACCGGCATCGTGCGGACGGCCAGGCG
>JAYUMN010000091.1:0-2048 GCA_043762595.1 Frankiales bacterium | reverse complement strand
TGCGGATCCGCGCTTCTCGCAAAAGCTGGTGAAGACGGCTCTCGGGGGATGCCATGAATGTAGCTTCGAACTCCACATCGCGCAGTCTGCGGCTGGCGGCTGCCGCGCTGGTGGCCGTGGGCCTTTTGGCCTGGGGTGCTCCGGCCGCGGCGCAGTCGTTCCGGGTCCAGTGCCCGGAGACGACAGCGTTGCATCCGACGCCGGGCGATACGTCCAAAGGCCAGATCAAATGCCAGCAGATCGCCGGCGGCGACGGCTACGCGACGATGGGCGACGGGACCCAGATCTACCTGTTCGGCTTCGGGCCGCTATCAGGGCTGGGCGACCCCACTGCCTCGCCCCCGATCGACGGCATCCTGACCGGCAAGCCGGGCACGGTGTCGGCCAAGGTCTTCAACGACCAGACGCCGACGAACAAACTGCGCAACAAGGTCGAGCCGGCCGACATCATGAATACCGGCGTGCTCTACAGCAATGCGCCGGCGCCGATGATCGCCATCGACGAGGACGACGAGCTGTTCCTCACGCTGAGCAACGTCGGCATGATCATGCGGCCCGACCTGTTCGAGCAGCACACCGTGCACTTCCACGGCTACCCCAACGCCTCGTCGTTCTTCGACGGCGTGCCTGACGGGTCGGTGGCCATCAACATCGCCGGCAGCTTCACCTACTACTACACCGCGCCCGACGCCGGCACCTACTTCTTCCACTGCCACATAGCACCGCCCGAGCATCTGCAGATGGGCATGGTCGGCCAGCTGTATGTGCGGCCGCGACAGAACCGGGTGGCGGTGGGGGCCAGCCTCTACGACGCACTGATGGCTGCGAACAACAGGAACACAGCGACCGTGACGGCGTCGGTGACGCCCGACACCACCGGCAAGTGTTCGGACATCCTCTGCACGGGCGCAACACCGCTGCCTGCCGTCAATACGGGCGCCACGGGCGGCGGCAAGTACGCCTACAACGACGGCGACGGCACCACCCGCTACGACGTCGAGCAGCCGCTGCAGATGATGGGCTTCGACCCCAACTTCCACTTCGTCGGCATGACCTTCAACCCGGAAGCCTTCGCCGACATGAAGGACAAGTACTTCCTGCTCAACGGCCGCAGCTACCCCGACACAATCAACACCAGTGTCGACAACACCGGCAGAACCGGCAGCGACGGCAATGCCCTGCCCAACGGGCCGATGGCCACGCTGAGCGCCGACGGCGCGTCGCGCCCGTCGCAGCCGGTGCCAAGCCTGATAACGCTGAACAAGAGCGGCTGCGCTGCAACCAGCAACGCACCTGGCCCGACATGCCAGACCCGCGCGCTGTTGCGCATCTCCGACCTGAGCGTCACCGAGCACACCACGTTGGCCACGCTGGGCGTGACGATGACCGTGATCGCGCAGAACGCAAGGCTGTTGCGCGACCTGGCCGGCAACAACCTGTACTACGACACCAACTCGATCACGCTGGGCGGCGGCGAGTCGGTCGACGTGATCATCGACGTCAGCAACGTGCCTGCCGGCACCTATTACCTGTACAGCACCAACCTCGACCATCTGTCGAACGACGCCGAAAACTTCGGCGGCATGATGACTGAGATCGTCGTCCAGTAGGAGATCAAAAATGAACCACTCGACGATGAATCCGCACTTGGGCGCGGGCCACTTGATCAAGCGTGCACTGGCGACGGTGGGCGCGCTGCTGGTGGCCGGTGCGGCCCACGCCGCGGTGCACGGCATTGCCGGTCCGGCCTTCGCACTGACCGCGGCGGAAGGCAACACCAGCCAGCCCGACGGCGCCATCATTTACAGCTGGGGCTATGGCTGCACTGTCTCACCGGCCTTCCTGCCTGCGCTGCCATCCAGCTCCGCGAGTCCCGCGCCGAACTGCCCGCAGATGCAGACGCCCGGGCCGACGATGATCGTCACCGAAGGCGATCCGGTCAGCGTGACTCTGACCAACAACCTGCCGCTCGCGGCGGGCAACACCTCGATTATCTTCCCGGGGTTTCAGGTCACTACCACCGGCGGTGTCGCCGGCATCCTGACCCA
>JAYUMN010000090.1:0-1678 GCA_043762595.1 Frankiales bacterium | reverse complement strand
TTGCTCCTCGGCGTACTGATCGTCTTCGTTGTTCTTTCCATCCCATTTGGTTTCCCGACCGGCCGCGAGGTCGTCACCGGCTGGGTCCTCGTTGTGTTGTGGGCTGCCTGCGCCGGGCAATGGCGGGTGTGGGCCAGGGCCGTGGTGGATGACTGGCTGCCGCTGCTGTTCGTACTGTTCCTTTACGATCTGGTGCGCGGCCTTGCCGACGAGTTGGGCACGCGGCTGTTCACCTTGCCGGCGCTTGCCAACGGAAAGCCCGGCGCCAACGGGATCGACCACGCTCACGTCGTGGAACCGCTCCATGGGGACCAACGGCTGTTCGGCGTGGTCCCGACGGTATGGCTGCAGGACCGTTTCTACGACGCAGCCCACGTGCACTGGTACGACCTGGTCGCCGTGCCGATCTACTTCTCGCACTTCCTGGTCTCGCTGGCCATCGCCATCGTGTTGTGGGCCGTGAGCTACCAGCTGTTCCGGCGCTACGTCTGGACCCTGGTCACGCTGACCATGGCGACGGTCACGACATACGCGCTCTATCCGGCCGCGCCGCCGTGGGTGGCCAGCCTAAACGGGTATCTCCCGCCGGGCGTGGATCGGGTTGTGCCGCACACGCTGGTCGCCGTCGGTGGCCACACGGTCAATTCCGCGGTCGAGCGCGGGGCGACCTACGCCAACGCGGTTGCGGCGATGCCGTCCCTGCACGGCGCTGTGCCGATGATGCTGCTGCTGCTGTTCTGGCCGCTCGTCGGGCGCCGGCTGCGGGCCTGCCTCGTGTCGTACGTCGTGCTCATGGCCCTGACGCTGGTCTACGGCGGCGAGCACTACGTCACCGACATCTTGGCCGGTTGGCTCTATGCCGCTGGCGCCGTCGCGGTCGTCGCCAAGGTAGGACGGAGCCGCGCAGCACGTCCTGCCGGCGACGAGGAGATCCTGGCCCAGAAGGTGTCGGCCCGGACGCGGTAGCCGCGGTCATTGGGACCGAACCAGTCGGCCGCGAACTTCGTCAACATCGCCGGCCAGCCTTCCCGGCACAGCGCGAGGTGCAACGCCACGACCGGCAGACCGTGCCGTTTCGAACTGCGTTGCACCGCGTCGGCGGCCTGTTGGGCATGGCCCTCACAGCGGCCGCATGAAGGAGGGGCGTCTGCGATGAACGTTTCGTCGGGACGGGTTGCCGTGAGCCGGTCGACCTGCCGGGCCAACCGCGCCCCGTCGTAAGAACAGATGTCGTGACCGTCGGTCGCGACGCGAACCAGATCTGGTCGAACGACCCGCAAGGCGGGCAGTTGGTGGGCCAGGACACCCCTCATGCGGGCGCCGCTCACGTTCAGATTGGTGACCTGGACCGGACGCTTCGCGGCCGCCTCGTGCCGCCCGGCCAACAGCCCGACGTAGCCCCGGTCGGGTCGGCTCGCAGCGACGCCCTGCGCGCAGGAATCGCCCAGTGCGACGTACAACAACCCGCCGGGTGGTCCGTGCGGGACCGACCAGTACGCCCGAACCCGCCCGACCCCCTGCTGCAGGCTGACGACCTTCACCGACCACGCCGTCGCGACGAGCACGAGGAGCGCGACGAGGTGCAAGGCCACCAACCGGCGGCCCAGGTGTGTCACCCCGGGACCGCCGCGGGCAGCTGGTCGGTCAGGAGCGTTCCGTGATCGATCCGGATGACCCG
>JAYUMN010000089.1:0-10882 GCA_043762595.1 Frankiales bacterium | reverse complement strand
CCCGCACCCACTTGCTCGCCGCAGCTGCGCTGGGCTGATTGCCGACTCCCGACTGCCGCGCCGTCTTGCTGCCGAGAGGGCGAACGTGGGGGCAGCAGCAATTGGCCGCGCAGCTTTTGACCGCCAGTGAGGCGTCCGTGCCACACGGGGACCTTGACCACGAGAACCTGCTCTGGTCCGCAGATCGGGACGACTGGGTCGCGATCGACCTGCACGGGGTCGTCGGCGAGGGCGGCTAGGCCATTGGCCCGCGGCTGATCAATACCTGGGCCACCAGCACCGCAGCCCTCGCCCCGCGCCACCTCGATGTCCTGCACGACGTCCTCGGCGTGCCCAATGAGCGGCTCGCCGCTCGGGGTCTTGTCCGCGCTGTCCTCGCTAGGCATGGACGGTGCAGGACACCGGCCGTCCCCACGGCGTGGCCCTCCACATCGCGGTAGCTATGACGCCGTTGCGGCGAACCTTCGCCACCCAGAAGCGCCCGTTCCCGACGACCCACACCTGACCGGTGCCCTGGCGGCTCGACCAGGGCGAGGACTGAACACGGCGCGCGGTCATGCTTGATGAGCGGACGCTGGGACGTGCCATTCATCCCCGAAACTGCTGGCGCCACAGGCGAGTGCCTTCTGGTCGCGCGCCAAGGCGGCTGAGTAGGTCTCCTGGGTGCGTCCACCCGTCGGTGCAGTCGGAGATCCGGGCCCGTCGCCAGCCCAGCTCGAGGACGGGACCGGTCGGTGTGTCAGGGCGGCGCTGTAGCGCGCATCAACGACGTCGGTGGGGTCGAGGGCTTCGACCTGCCGCAGCCCGAGCTCGATGAGCCGGCTTTCCACGCCGACTGGGAGGCGCACGTCTTCGCGATGAACCGCGCGCTCCTCGGCGCCGGTGTCTACAACCTCGACGAGTTCCGCGACGCGATCGAGCGGATGCCGCCGGCGGAGTACCTCGCATCGAGCTATTGCGAGTAGTGGTTCCACGCCGTCACCACGCTGTGCGTGGGGAAAGGCGTCCTGTCGCACGACGAGGTGCACGGTGGCTGACCGCTTCTCTCCGGGCACCCGGGTCCGGACCCGGCGCAGCCACCCGCCACACCACACGCGGCTGCCGCGCTACGCCCGAGGCGCGGTCGGGACCGTGCTCGAGTTTGAGGGGTCCAGCTCGCTCGCTGACGACTGCGCGCGCGGCCTGCCGGCGCAGACGCAGACCGTTTACAACGTCCGGTTCGACGCCCTTGAGCTGTTCGGCGGGGCGACCACAGCGTGATGCTGGCGTTGTTCACGAGCTACCTACAGGAGGAGCGATGAGCGGTGACCACGCCGGGGCGTCCACCGCGCTGGTGGCGAAGGTCCGGCACGTCGAGGCGCTGCTCGAGCAACGAGGGTTGGTCGACCCGGCTGAGCTGGACCGGGCGCTGACGACCTTTCTCGCCAAAGGCTCACCCGCCAGCGGTGCCCGCGTTGTGGCCCGCACGTGGGTCGACGAGGGCTTCGGGCAGCGGCTGCTGGACAACGCCAACGCCGCCCTGGCAGAGGTCGGCCTGTCGATGGGCGGTGGTCTGCACGAGCAGCGACTGAAGGTGGTCGCCAACACGGCGTTCGCTCACAACGTCATCGTCTGCACACTCTGCTCGTGCTACCCGATCGCGCTACCCGGCCCGTCGCCGAGCTGGTACAAAAGCGAGGGTTAGCGGTCCCGGGTGGTGCGCGACCCACGGGGCGTCCTGCACGAGTTCGGCTATGACCTACCGGTGGACGTCGAGGTCACGGTCTGGGACGCGAGCGCGGATTCTCGGCACATGGTGCTGCCGCGGCGGCCGGTGGGCACCGACGGCCTGTCCGAGCCCGAACTCGCGGGCCTGGTGACGCGCAACGGCCTGATCGGCGTGGCGGCCGTCTGATTCGGCCGGTGTCCACCTCGCGGCTCGAGCCGCACGACGTTGTCGGCGCGAGAGCGGGTGGCCTCGACGAGTTCGGCGTTGCGGTCGTCGGAGCAGGTGACCCAGTGCTCGGTGGCCGCGCGGGCGCGGCCGTGCCGCACGTGCCGCACGGCCAGGCGGTGGCAACGCAGGCCCGAGTCGACGTCAAGGATCCACGTCCAATCGAGCACCCCGCGCACCGGCGCGAACGGCCCGTCGGCCAGCAGCTCGTTGACGTAGGTCGCCGACAGCGCAGACGGCGCGGGGGACCGGCAGCACGCCCGCGAACACCGTCTTGAGTTCGCGACGCAACACCGGCGTAGACGACTTCGTCGGCCT
Organism: Frankiales bacterium; assembly: GCA_043762595.1. Classification (GTDB taxonomy): domain Bacteria; phylum Actinomycetota; class Actinomycetes; order Mycobacteriales; family SCTD01; genus JAYSQK01. The sequence continues at coordinate 8,631 of JAYUMN010000089.1, read as the reverse complement.
TCGCGCGTGTCAATGGCCAGGCAGGTGGATGTCCTGGCACGATGAACGCCCTGCTCCACCGGCGAGCGACGAGCGCTCACAAGCGGCACGGTGGTGCCCGCCGTTCCCGGCTCTGACGAGCGTGTCGCCACCTCGATGGTTGCGGCATGTGCCCCCCACCACGACGAGGGGGCCTGAGTGCAGAAGGCAGCGCACTGCCTGAGCACCGGCTTTGGCTGTTGCTCTCGCAGTCAGTGGCATCCACAGCAACTGACCGAAGACGAAGACCCATGCGCACCTGATCGACCGAGCAGCTCGGCCTGGCCCTGCCCGTCGTGGCGGCGCCCACACCAAACTTCAGCACCGGTCGACTCGCCGCAGCGGTGTCCGCCGCCAGCGGGCTCGGCATGATCGGAGCAGTGCGACGTCGCGCGGGAGGAGGGCCACTTCGGCGTGGGCCTGCTCGCGTAGGCCCTCGCGCAGGACGACGCGCTCGTCGGTGTCCGCGCCGCGGAGGCGCCGGCGCTCGTGTCGATCAGCTACGGGCCCTACGAGCGGTAGATCGAGCCGCTGCGAGCTGTGGGCATCGTCGTGGCGACCCAGGTCGGCACGCTGGAGGAGGCCCGCGCCGCCGAGCATGTAGGTGTCGATCTGCTCGTCGCGCGCGGCGGTCAGGGCGGCGGTCACGGGCGCGCCACGTGGCCATGCTGCCGCTGCTGCAGGGCGTCCTGGACGCGGTACAGGTCCCGGTGCTCGCGGCCGGTGGCATCGGCACGGCGCGCGGCCTTGCCGCGGTGCTCGCCGCCGGCGCGGTTAGCGCGTGGGTCGGAACCGCGTTCCTCGCCTCCACCGAGGCCGCCACAGCGGCAGGCGCTCGTGAGCGGCACCTCGCGGCGAAGGACACGGACACGGCGTACGGACGTGCCTTCGACGTAGCTCAGCACATGCACTGGCCCCCGGAGTACGGCGGCCGGGCGCTGCGCAACGCGTACCTCGACCACTCGGTCGGGCACGAGGACGCCCTCGAGGGCGACGACGCGGCGCCAACACAGCTGGTGACCGCTCGGCAAGTAGGCGATTTTGACGTCGCGTGCGTCTACGCCGGTGAGGGCGTCAGTCTTCTGCGGGACGAGCGATCGGCGGCCGCTGTCGTGGCCGGAGCCGGAGCCTTACTTAACCGCACCACCTGTCGGTAGCAGCAGTCGCGGCTGCAGCCTGAGCCCGACACCGGGCCGCGTGCCGAAAGTAAGGACCGCGACCAGCCGGTGGTCGCCGTCAGACTAAGAGCGCGAGTGCTGTCGTCGACGGTGACGACGAGCCGTAGGCCGGTCACCGGAACGACCGAGGGTCGGCGATGCGGACCAGCCGAAGCCCGCTCGTCGCCGCTGGTGGCGCTGCCTGTCGAGGTGGCTGCCGGCCCGGCGTTTTCACGCTTTAGCTGCCTGGGCAAACGCCAGACGTCTGGCGGTTTCGACGAGAGTCCTGGATCTAGGCCTCACGAGCTCCGGACCGTGCATCGGCACCATCGTCACCGGCCCGTCGCGCTCGTCCCGGACTGCCTAGCTGCACTTTGACGTGACGGTCCGACGGTCCGGCTGAGGTGGGCCTGACGTCGTGAGGTTCCGCCGCCCCGGCCTGCTGCAAGAAGGACTGGCCCTCGTCGCGGAGCACCTCGCGGTTTGGCCGCTGCTCCTCGCCGAAGAGCAGCAGCACCCCATGAACGACATTGACCAGCTGATGGCGTCCAAGACCTGGGAGGCGGCTCGCGGCTTCACCCGTCGACGACACGGTGCGTGTGATCGTCGCCGCGTAGGCCGCCCTGCGCGTGCTGGGCCTAAGCCTTGACCACGACCACGACCGCGGCGTCAGGAGCTTGATCGTCCACCCAACGACGCTGCACACCCGCGGTGAGCCCCCTGGACCGTCGGCGGGCACGGTCGGCGTGGACCGGCTCGCCGTCGCCGGGCTGGCGCAGGCGGGCCGCGGGCCAGTCGTGCTGGCCTGGCACCAGGTGCTTGCCGGGGCACACCGCTCTAAGCCCGACGCGAACGTCGTTCTGAACGTGTTCGCACATTAGCTGGACATGCTCGATGTTGTCGCCGACCGCGCACCGGTGCTGGTTCGTGATCTCCGGGCTGATCCACTGCGTGACAGCTAGGAGCTCTACGACGACCTCGTGGCGGGGGCGCCGTGGCCGCCGCTGCGCTGGCACAGCGCGACGAACCCGGGCGAGTTCTTCGCCGTTGCGACCGAGTTGTTCTTTGAGCAGCCAGAGGAACTCTAGGGCCTCGAGCCGGCCGTGCCCCGTCGCTTCTGCCCGCATGCCCCGTCAGCGCGGCAGTCCCGGGCACCGGACCCCGACTAAGGCGGGCCCCCCACCTATCAACCACGCATCCGGACTTGCTATCGAACGGCTGGCCGATGACGTTGGACCCGCTGGTGACAGTCGTTCGCGCAGGGCGCGCTGGTTGGTGGTTGGCGGCGCCGGCCCCACACGTGCGAGAGGTCGCACACCAATGACCTCCAGCACGGACCGCCGCATGGCCACCGAGCCGCTTTGCTAGGCGGAGAGCGCCTCGAGCATGCGCTCGGCGAGGGGGCCCGACGAGGCAGGGTTCTGGCCGGTGAACAGACTGCGGTCCACCACGACGTGGGGGGCCCACGGCTCGCCCTCCACGAACTCGGCGCCGAGCGCGACCAGCCGGTCCTGCAGCAGCCACGGAGCCTTCTCGGCCAGCCCGGCCTGGGTCTCCTCGGCGTTGGTGAAGCCGGTCAGGCGGAAGCCCGAGAAAGGCGAGGTGGTGCCGGTGGCCTCGGTCGCCAGCAAGGCGGCCGGAGCGTGGCAGACAATGCCCAGCGGCTTGCCCGCGGCGAGCGTACTGGTGAGCACCGCGGCTGAACTCGCATCGACGGCCAGGTCCTCCATCGGGCCATGGCCGCCCGGGTAAAACACCGCGTCATAGGTGGAGACGTCGACGTTGGCGAGCGTCATTGGGCTCTCGAGCTGGCTGATGCCCTTCAACGCGGCGCGCATCTCGTCGGCGCCGTCCTGCCCGCCGTTGACGTCCGGGGCCAGGCTGGCCTCGTCGACCACCGGCTGCACCCCACCGGGGGTGGCGATCACGACCTCGTGCCCGGCGCCGGTGAACACCCGGTAGGGCGCGACCAGCTCCTCAGCCCAGTAGCCGGTGGGGTGCTCGGTGCCGTCGGTCAGGATCCAGTAACGCGCGCCGGTGACGACGAACAAAACGGTGCTCATGCGGTCGCTCCAGGGGTAGGGGACGGGGTCATGCTGCTCTTGCCCCCCGGCGCGCCAGGGAACCGCGGTCAGCCCGTCGGGCTTGGTGACGTCAAGCAGGCCCAGGCAGTCGAACAGGTCGTCGTGGCGCCATCGGCCTCCTGCAGGTCGTCACCGACTGTCACGTCCGAACCCCGCGGCTGTCGGTTTGGTGCAACGCGACCATCAAAGCAGCGAGTCCCCAAGCGTTGATGACGCTGCAACGCGACCTGGAAAGGTCACGGCTACCGGCTACCGGCTACCGGCTACCGGCCATCGGCTGAGTCCTTGGGAGTGGTGTAACTCCGGCCCTTGATCGTGACCTGGCTCGTGTCGGTCACGGATGTTGAGGGGCCACCGCGTGAGGCACTGTGAGAACCGACCAAGGAACTCACAGACAAGGACTCAGCACGATGTCAATGGCCAACTCGTTGTCCCCGCTGGTGGCCAACGAAAGTCACACCTCGCGTGATGGTTTAGCGCTTCGAGGGATGGCCTCCTGACCTGGTTCGGGCTTCGCGCATCCGGTAGCTCTCGCCATCCGTGGCGACGACGTTGTTGTGATGCAGGAGGCGGTCTAGCTGGCTGACCGCGGTGCTGTGGTCGGGCAGGAACCGGCCCCACTCCTCGAAGGGCCAGTGGCTGGCGATGGCGAGGCTGCGCTGTTCGTAGGTGGCCGCGACAAACCGGAAGAGCAGCTGGCTGCCGGTGCTGTCCAGCGGGGCGAACCCGACCTCATCGCAGACGATCAGCTCGTTGCGGAGCAGGCTCTCGATGACCTTCCCGACGCTGTTGTCCGCCAGGCCGCGGTAGAGGTTCTCCACGAGCTCGGCGGCGGTGAAGTACCGGACCCGCAGCCCTGCCTCGACGGCAGCGTGCCCGAGGGCGATCAGCGCGTGGCTCTTGCCTGTCCCGGCCGGGCCGATCAGGGTCAGATTCTCCTTGGCGCTGATCCACTCCAGCGAGGTGAGGTAGGCCCAGGTCTGCGGTGCGATGCTGCTGGCCGCGAGGTCGAACTGCCCGATCGTCTTGCGGGTTGGGAAACAGGCCTGCTTGCCGCGCAGCGCCGTGTTGCCCGCGTCCTGGGCGGTGATCTCGACCTCGACCAGAGCCCGCAGCAGCTCCTCAGGCGCCCAGCGTTGGGTCTTGGCTGTGGCGAGCATCTCCGGCGCGACCCGACGCATGCTGGCCAGTTTCAAGCGGATCAGCCCGTGCACGAGGTCCGCGCTCAACGCGGCGGGTGTGCTGGCGGCCATCACGCACCCCCGCCGATGTCGTCGAGGCGGTAGGCCTGCAGCGATCGCGACGCGGTGTTGGGCAGCTCGATTACGAGAGCTTCGCCCGGGGCGGTGGGCTGTGCGACCCCGGCCCCGGCGGCCAGGATGGACCGGACCCCGCTGGCCCGCCACCTGCCGAAGGTGATCGCGCGTTCCAGCGCCGTCACCAGGGCCTCACGGCCGTGTGCGGCCTCCAGGGCGGCAAGCTCCGCGAGCTCCGGGCCTAGGCGGGTGTTGCCGACGCGGCGGCGTTGCGCAGCCACTTGTTCGCGACCGGCCCGAGGGCGCAGAACGCCACCTCGGCCGCGGTCCGCGCGGTCACCTTCCTGAGCGGCGCGTTGGGCCGCGGGCGGCTGTAGTGGGCGTCGCTCACGCTCGCTTCCTCTGTTGCCATGAGGGAATGGTGGCCAGCACCTCCCCGGTCCCGGCAGCCAGGATCATCACGCCATCGGGTCCGGCGAGGACCTCGACGGTGGTGCCAAGCATCCGGTTCGGCACCGAGTAGCGCACCGACCCGAACCTGACACACGACAGCTTGTCGACCTTGCGCAGCTCCCGACGCCCGCCGAACAACCCGGACGGCAGCAGCGACGGCAGGGCACCGAGCAACGCCCGTTCGGTCTCGGCCAGGCGCTCGGCGGGGACCGCGGCGATCTCCGAATGCCTGGCGTTGTTGACTTCTTCGCACCACCCGGCGGCAGCGACGTTCGACACCGCGAGCTCGGGCGGCTGCGGTCCGAGAATGTCGACCATCAGGTCGTGTTTGGCATAGCCAACGAGGTTCTCCACTATGCCCTTGCTCTCCGGATCGCGGGCGTGGCAGAAGTCCGGCCGGAACCGGTGCTGCGTGGCGAACCGCACGTAGTCCGGGGTGGGCACGACCACGTCCGCGACGACACCGCCCTTCAAGCAGCCCATCCGGTCCGCGAGCACCACCTTCGGGACCCCGCCGAGGACCTCGAAGCACTCCGCGAGCAGCCGCTGCGTGGTCTCGGCGCGCTCGTTGTCCGCGAACCTGACGAACCGCACCCGCGACCACGCCAGGACGGCGCAGAACACATGCAGCCCGTTCAGCACGCCCCAGTCGATAACCAGGTGCTCACCCGGCGACCAGACCGCCGGCCGCCGCGAACGCGCTCTCGCCAGCCCCTGCCGGTACTTGCTGCGTTCGGTCGCGACCAGGCGCCGGAAGTTGCGCGGCGACCCTTCGAAGCCCGCGGCCCGGACCTTCGGCAGCAGCCGCTTCGCGCTGATCTTACCCTTCGTGTCGTCGATCTCCCTGGCCACCAGGGCGCGGACGCTCTCGTAGTTCTTCCGGTGGGCGACCCGCTGCTCAGCAACCTCGCCACGCTCCACGACTTTCTTCACGGTCTTGGGATCGACGCCGCACATCTCGGCGGCCCCGCGGTAGGTGCCGACCTGGCGGAAGGCGGTGATGACGTCCAACTTCTTCCTCGCTGACAACATGTGAGTCCCCTGAGCGGTGATCGGTGCTGGCTTCGACACCGCCACCGTCACCGCTCAGGGCCTCAACCTCCGACAGACACGACGGACGCGAAGTGGGGACTTTCACTGGCCACACGTGGGGACTTTCAGTGGCCACCAGTGGGGACTCTCACATGGCCATGGACAAACGATGGCCCTAAACGATTCTGGTGTAAGGGACACACCTGAGTAACGGTTGAGGGTGTCCAGTCGCGGTGGGGAGCTGTCCCGGGGCGGTTGGTGGGTCCGTGGTGGTGCTTTGGGCGGGTCCGGATCGGGGATCTGCAGGGCGGGTTGGGCGCCCTGCGTGGCTGCCGGGCTTTTGGGGCCCTGCCCGTTCCCTTCAGGTCACCGTCTGGGGGTCCATCCGGAGTTCTGGAGCTTGCGCAGGTTGTGGCAGAAGGTGTGCAGAGCCCATTCACCGTCGGTCTTGTCGGTGCCTCGTAACCGGAAACCGTCCGGCGTCTTGGGCGACTTTCATCTGCCCGAACACTGGTTCCACGATCGCCTTGCGCCCCGAGACGGTCCAGGGTCAGCAGCGGTCAGGCGCTGGCAGGGGTCATCGGGACTCGGACTGCCCTGATCGGAGTTTGTCGAGAAGGCCGTCGAGGTGGTCGAGGTCGCGGCGGGCGAACCCTGCGAAGGCCTCGCGGAGGTCCGCGGCGTGGACGACGAGGGCCTCGTCAAGCTTTGCCTGGCCGGCTTTGGTGAGCGCGGCGAACTGGACGCGGCGGTCGGTCGGGCAGGGGACGCGCTTGACGAGACCGGCGTCGATCATCCGGTCGAGCAGCCGGGTGATCCCGCCGCTGCTGAGAGCGACCTGCTGGGCGAGCGGTCCCATGCTGACCTGACCGCCGTCGGAGCGGGAGATCCGGAGCAGCACTTCAAAGGATGCCTGTCCGAGCCCGCAGGACAACTCCAGCGATCTCCCGGTCCGACGGGAGACGGCGGCGTGGGCTTCGATGAGCCTGCCGAACGTCGTGATGAGCCTGTCATCGGCGTCTGTGATGTGTTCCACAGCAACATCTTACCCGTCAGGTATTGCGCGAAGACGCACTCCGGTAGATGGTTGATTAATCAACCTCTTACACGTCAGGAGAAACGCCATGAAGATCGCGATCATCGGAGCGGGCAACGTCGGAGGCGGCCTCGCAGCAGCCGCCGTCAAGGCAGGGCACAACGTCATCGTGTCTGCCCGCAACCCGATCAGCGCCCGGGACACTGCCGCCAAGGCCGGCGCCACGGCCGCTGCCAGTAACGCCGAGGCCGTGCAGACTGCGGACATCGTCGTCCTCGCGGTGCCGCACACCGCCGTCGCCGGCGTGGTCAGCGAACTCGGCGACGCCCTGAACGGCAAGGTTCTCCTCGACGCCACGAACCCCTTGAACGACACGTACACCGACTTGACGACATCCGGCGTCTCGGCTGCCGAGCAGCTCCAGCAGCAGGCACCTGGCGCGACCGTCGTCAAGGCGCTCAACACCGTGTTCGCGTCCCGCTACGCCAACCCGACCGAGGACGGCGAGCCGCTCGACGGGTTCCTCGCCGGCAACGACGCCCAGGCCAAGGCCGCCGTCACCGGCCTCATCACCTCGCTGGGCCTGCGCCCCGTCGACCTCGGCGGGCTGCGGATGGCCCGCACACTGGAGGAACTCGCGTTCGCCAACATCTCCCTCAACGCCGGCAACGGCTGGGCGTGGCAGAGCGCGTTCCGGCTCGTCGGCCCGCAGACGGCCGTCTGATGGCGGCGACCGTCAGCCCGGTCCGGCTTAACCACGCCGTCCTGTTCGTCGCCGATCTCGCCCGCGCTGAAAACTTCTACACCGAGGTCTTCGGCATGGAGGTAGCGGCCCGTGAACCCCGCGCCAACGCGGCGTTCCTGAGGCTGCCCCGCTCGGGCAACCACCACGACCTGGGCCTTTTCGGCGTCGGCAAGGACGCCGACCCCAAGCGCGCCCGCGCGGTCGGGCTCTACCACCTCGCGTGGCAGGTCGACACGATCGACGAGCTCGCCCAGGCCCGGTTCGTCCTGGCGAACGCCGGTGCTCTGGGCGGGGAAAGCAGCCACGGCGCGACCAAGAGCGTCTACGGCGCAGACCCCGACGGCAACGAGTTCGAGATCATGTGGATGCTCCCGCGCGAGGCGTGGGGCGAGTACGAGAACGCCGCCCCGATCGACCGGCTCGACCTCAAGACCGAGCTCGACCGGTGGACCGGCGTCCGCACCGCCGGCCAGATCGTCCCCGAAGCCGCCGCACCGTGACCGAACTGCCCGACCCCGTCGTCTCCACAGCCGGTCCCACGGACCCGGCGGCGCCGCTGGTCGTCCTGTTCCACGGACACGGAAGCAACGAGTAGGACATCATCGCCCTCGCGCAGCACCTGCCCGCCGATCCGGCGTTCACAGAGGTCCGCCCCCCGATCGCCGAAGGCGGCGGGTAGGCCTGGTTCGCCAACCACGGCATCGGCCGCCCTGTCGCCGGGTCGCTTCGCGAGACGATGAACTGGCTCCGGGGTAGCTCGACCAAGCGGCCCCCGCCGGGCCGCCCGTCGTCGCCATCGAGTTCAGCGGCGGCGCGGCGTTTGCCGGCGGGCTCCTGCGCGACGACCCGA